>CAMURX010000025.1 GCA_947097615.1 uncultured Neisseria sp.
CGGCAGGCGGGGATGTTGGTCGGAGGCCGTCTGAAAAGGGCTGGAACGACATTTCAGACGGCCTGTTGTCTGTTTTCCGGCACAGGCCGCGTGCGTGGCTGCGCCATACGTCCTACGGTGGAGGCCATCCCTGCCTTCGCGGGGATGACGTTTCTGAAAACAGGTTGGAACTAGGTTTCAGACGGCCTTTGTGCGGCCGCGCCGTCCGAGCAGGAAGCCTGCCGCGGCGGCAGCAAGGGCGGCTGCCGCGCCGCCGCCGAGGAGCAGTTTGCGTTGGGCGGCGAGGACGGGATTGTCGAACATGTTGACGGAGTAGTGGAAGTCGGCGATGAGCCAGCGGCCGTTGTCGCGCACGAGGGTGGCGCTCCATTTGGGTTCGACTATCCAGGTTTCGCCGCCCGTCAGGCGGTAGCGGTCGCTGCTGCTGCCGAAGGCGACGGCGGTGTTGCCGTGGTAGAGGTGGGAGAGCTGCTCTACTTTGAATTCGGCTTCTATGCTTTCTACGACGGGATTCGTGCTGCCGAGCATTTTGTTGTAGTAGGCACGGATGCCGTCTTTGCCGTGGACGCGGTCGCCGTTCATGGTGGTGAAGACGACGTCGTCGGCAACGTGGGCAAGCAGGGTGTCAAGGTCGCGTTGGTTGAGGGCTTGCTGCATGGTGTCGCGCAGGGCGCGCAGTTCGTTGTGCAGGGCTTCGCTGTCGGCATTTTGTGTGTTTTGCACGGCGGCGGTGTCGGTTTGTGTGTCGGCAAACGCGGGGGCGGCGGCCAGCAGAGCGAGGATAAGGGCGGCGGTGCGGGTCATGGGTTTTCCTTGGTGGTTTCGTCGGCGTTTTGTTTGCAGAAACGTCATTCCCGCGAAGGCGGGAACGGCCTGATGCCGGGGCAGGTATAGGCCGTCTAAAAGGGCGGCACGGAAGTGTTTTCAGACGGCCTGGTTTCTATCAGGCCGCGTGCGCCGTTCAGACAAGCCTTGCGCATGGATGCCACCTAAAAAGCTCAGTCGGGCAGGACGGAAAACTTGTCCCAATGGCTGCGGACGTAGGCGGCGGCGGTGTCGAGATCGGTTTCGGCGGCGTCGTAATAGTCGCTGTCGGCTTCTTCAAAGTGGGGGAAGCGTTTGCGCAGGGTGTCGTCGTCGGCATCGTGTTCCGCCGCTTCTTCGATGGCGGCGCCGTGTTCGGCGTAGAGTGCGGCGGCGGTGTCGAGAACGCGCGCTGTGGCTTTGATTTTCCAGCGGCGCAGGCTGTCGGCGAGCGGGTTGTCGAAGATGTAGCCGCCGTAGCCGCCTGCGATCAGGCGAATGAAGCCGCCTTCTTCCATCTGGCTGTCGAGGTAGACGTAGGCCAGCAGGGTGTTTTGTTCGTCGGTGAGGCGGCCGATGGCGTCTTCGCCGTGCTGTTCGAGCCAGGCGAAACAGTGGTCGGCTATGGTGTAGAGGAAGACGGCGGCTTCGGTGTCGTCGGGGATGGGCAGGATGTTCATGTTTCAGACGGCCTTTGGCGGGTCGGTCGGGCTCAGACTTCGATGCGGTTGGGGGTGAAGGTTTCCCATTTGTTGCAGGCAGGACAGTGCCAGAAGAAGACTTGCGATTTGAAGTGGCAGTTGCGGCAGCGGTACATCCAGTTTTTCTGCAACTGGCGGCCGACGACGCCGCGCATCATGTCGGCATCGGCTTTCCAAGCGGGGTTGAGGCCGGAAATTTGCAGGCCGAGCAGGCGGTAGACGCCGTTGAGGTCGGGCTTGGCGCGCACGAGTTCGGCCAGGGTTTCGTTGGCTTTCTGTTCGCCGTAAAGCAGCAGGGATTTGTCGTAAATGACATTGAGCAGGTCGAGATGGGGAAAGGTTTTCATGTAGCCGATTAAGACGGCCAGACCTTCTTCGGCGCGGTTTTGCGCGTCGTAGGCGTCGTAGATGCGCTCGCCCGCCATGCCCAGATAGGCGTAGTTTTGCTTTTCGATGGCGCCGTAGGCTTCGGCGGCGGCCGCGTGGTTGCCAAGTTTTTGTTCGAGATCGCCGAGGATGATGTTGGCGCGGCTGCATTTGCCGTTGGCGGACAAGGCCGTCTGAATGTGGTGGCGGGCGGCGTCGTAATCGGAACGGAACAGGGCGGCCTGCGCCATTTCGCAATGGAACTGGGCGATTTCAAACTGGTAGGTCTGCTCGTCGCGGCTGAGTTTGCGGGCGGTATCGACGGCCTGCTCCCAGTCCCTGTCCTGCTGGTAGATGTGCAGCAGGTGTTCGCGCGCGCCTTTGGCCATGTTGCCGTCTTCGAGGGCGAGGAAAATCTGTTCGGCGCGGTCGACCAGCCCGGCGCTCTGGTAGGTCAGCCCCAGCTCGAAAAGGGCGCGCTCTTTTTTGTCGCCGACGGTGTCGGGCGCTTCGGACAGGCTTTGCAGCAGGCGGATGGCTTTGTCGTTTTCGCCGCGCGAGCGGTAGAGCTTGCCGAGGGTGAGGCTCAGCTCGTAAGACTGCGGCTGCATGTCGGCCACTTCGGCCAACTCGCGCGCAGCCTTGCCGCTGTTTCTGTCCACCAGCGCGTCAAGGGCGGAATAAAAGCCGGCGGGGATGCTTTTGGCCTGTTTCAACACGGTTTTCATGTCGATGCGGGCAGCCAGCCAGCCGAGGGCGAAACAGAGAAAGGGGACGAGGGCGAACAGCAGCCACCAGGCGGAGAGTTCGTTTTCCATCTGCGCCTCAGTCTTTTTTGTCTACCGCTCCGGCAGTAGGCACGGCAGCCGGAACGGGCGCGGCAGCGGGGGCGGCGATGTCGGTGTTGCTCAGGCGGGCTGCTTTTTTCACCTCGGCGCGCAGGCGGCCGTTTTCCGAACGCAGCACCAAAAGCCGGCCGAAAAGGGCAAAAAGGCCGAACAGCGCGCCGATTAAAAAGGCACCGAACAGCACCACAATCAGCGGCCATTCGACAGCCTGGCCGGGCAGGTAATGAAACTGCACGCTTTGGACGTTAATCACCGCCAAAACGGCGAACACCAGCAAAATCAAAACTTTGACAATCAGGGAAACTGCTTTCATTTATCGCTCCGTAAACCGCGCCGCGCACGGCCGGTTTGTAAAACCGTTTTTCAGACGGCCTGACTATAAAAGCAGGCCGCAAAACAGGCGCTAGTGTAAACGATTTGGCCCGCGTTTGCATATTGCACGGCGCTTTGCGCCGCATCCGCCGCGCTGCGGAGCGTCTTGCCAAACCCGCGTGCGGGAGCGTATCTTTACGTCTTTTAAAACCCGGTTGAGAGTATTCCACATCATGAGCAGACCCGTTCCCGCCGTATTCGGCAGCGTTTTCCACGCCCAAATGCCCGTTATCGCCTACAAAAACCAATCCTGGCAGCCGACGGTTTGGCAGAGTTCGCAAGACCTGTCCCTCGCACCCGGCGCGCACGCGCTGCATTACGGCAGCGAGTGTTTCGAGGGCTTGAAAGCCTTCCGTCAGGCAGACGGCAAAACCGTCCTTTTCCGCCCGCAGGCCAATATCGAACGCATGCGCCAGAGCGCGGAAATCCTCCATCTGCCCAAACCCGATGCCGACGCCTTTCTTGCCGCGCTGGTAGAACTGGTGAAACGCGCCGCCGACGAAATTCCTGACGCCCCCGCCGCGCTCTATCTGCGCCCGACGCTGATCGGTACCGATCCCGTTATCGGCAAAGCGGGCGCGCCTTCCGACACCGCGCTGCTCTACATCCTCGCCTCGCCCGTCGGCGACTATTTCAAAGCCGGTTCGCCCGTAAAAATCCTGGTGGAAACCGAACACATCCGCTGCGCACCGCATATGGGGCGCGTCAAATGCGGCGGCAACTACGCCTCAGCGATGCCCTGGGTGCTCAAAGCCAAAGCCGAACACGGCGCAAACCAGGTGCTGTTCTGCCCGGGCGGCGACGTTCAGGAAACCGGTGCGTCCAACTTTATCCTGATTAAAGACAATGAGTTAATCACCAAACCGCTCACCGACGAATTCCTGCACGGCATCACCCGCAACACCGTACTCACCGTCGCCCGCGATGCGGGCTACACCGTCAGCGAGCGCAATTTCACGGTGGACGAATTGCGCGCGGCGGTGGAAAACGGCGCCGAAGCCGTGCTTACCGGCACGGCCGCCGTTGTTTCGCCCGTCACCTCCTTCGTTATCGGCGGCGAAGAAGTTCCCGTGCAGAGCACCGAACGCGGCTACGCGCTGCGCAAGGCGGTGACCGACATCCAATACGGCTTGACCGAAGACAAACACGGCTGGCTGCTGCACGTTTGCTGATTCCGCAGCAAGAGGCCGTCTGAAAGCCGCATGGCCGGTTTTTCAGACGGCTTTTTGTCCGCATAAGGCCGTCTGAAACTCCTATGGCACGCCGCCGCCCGCGTTTTCAGACGGCCTGTTATCCATTACAATCCGCAGCCTTCGCCGAAAGGAAAACCATGTATTTCGTAGACCGCACCGCCGTGGTGCTCAAACCGACCCAGCGCTTTCTCGACTGGCTCAAATCCACCGACGACAATCTGCCCGAACTCACTTTGGAACAGATACGCAGCAACTGCTCGGTGTTCCTCGTACCCGAGTTCGACACGCCCGAAGCGGTGGTGGCCTATTTCGACGAGCGCTACCGCCAAATCTTCGAAGCCGAAATTTCCGCTTGGGAAGTGGAGAAAAAAGACTGGCCGCAAGACATGGGCTTGCAGGCTTTTTGGGAATTTTTCGATGTCGAAATCCACGATTCCGTGTTCGACCTTGACGACGAAAACATCAAAGTCGAGCCGGTGGTGGACAACATGATGTAGCGCCGTGCAGGCTTTTACCGTCCGCATCCGCCCGTCGCGCCTTTGGCCTGCCGCCGTCGTCTTGGCGCACGCCGCCTCGTTCGCCCTCTGCGCCGCCTGTTTCGACGGCGTTTTGCGTATAGCCGGACTGGCCGCCTTGGCGCTGTCCCTCGCGCACGGTCTGCGCACCGCCCTACCAAACCGACAGGCTGTGCGGGAAATCCGCATCGACACCCGCGGCCGCGCCTCGCTGCTGCTGCGCGGCGAAGTGCAGGAAGCCGAGTTGCTCGACGACAGCCTCATCCACCCCTATGTCTGCTTTTTAAAATGGCGCGCGGGCGGAAAAACCTTCCGCCAATGCCTGCCCGCCGATGCCGCCGACAGCGAAGCCTACCGCCGCCTGAGCGTGTGGGCGCGCTACGGGCAGCCAAAACAGGAAACCCGATGATAAAAAAACGCTACCCCCTTCTTGCTGCCGCGCTGCTGCTTGCCGCCTGCACGGCCGAACAGCCCGCAGACAGCCGCGCCGTGCCGCAAACCGTCGCCCCCCTGCCGCCAAGCGCCGCCCTACCCTTCGACCCGAACGCCGCGCCTGTGTCGCAGGTGGGCTTCAACGGCAACGACAACGTGCAGCGCTTCATCGCCCGCGAAGCGGAAAACGGCCGTTACAGCCGCGCCGATTTGCAGGCCTTTTTCAACAATGCCGTTTATAAAAGCAACATTATCAACATCATGAACCGACCGGGTACCTCGCGCCCGTGGTACGAGTTCCAAAAAGGCAACGCGGGCGCGGCCAAGATTTCAGACGGCCGCAACTTCTATATGAAACACCGCCAGGTGATCGACCAAGTGGCGCGTGAATACGGCGTGCCCGCCGAAATCATCGTCGCCATCGTCGGCATCGAAACCAACTACGGCCGCAATATGGGCAGCTTCCGTCTGGCCGATTCGCTCTCCACCCTCGCTTTCGACTACCCGCGCCGCGCCGATTTCTTCCAAAAAGAGCTGCACGAAATGCTGCTGATGAGCAAAGAGGAAAACCAAGACCCGTTTTGGTTTACCGGCAGCTACGCCGGCGCAATGGGCATGCCGCAGTTCATGCCTTCGAGCTACCGTAAATGGGCGGTGGACTACGACCGCGACGGCCGCCGCGACATTTGGGGCAGCGTGCCCGACGTTGCCGCCTCGGTGGCCAATTATCTGAAAGCGCACGGCTGGAAAACGGGCGGCAAAATGCTTGTGCCCGTGCTGCTCGAGCCGACGCCGCAGCTTTTGGCCGTAATCGAAGAGAAAACCGAGCTGAAATACACCGTCGGCCAACTGCGCAAAATGGGTGTGGACATCCAAGAGCCGCTGCCCGATCACGAACGCGCCGTACTCTACCGCCTGGAAGTGTCGCCCGGCCTGTACCAGTATTACATCGGTCTAAACAATTTCTACACCGTCTGGCAATACAACCACAGCCGCATGTATGTCACCGCCGTGCGCGACATTGCCAACGGCATCGGCGCGGGCAATCTGTAAACGCCCAGTGCCCCGCGCCGTGCGAAAAGGCCGTCTGAAAAACATTTTTCAGACGGCCTCTTTACGTTTGCGGTCGGCAAATCAGATTAAAGCCTGCCGTTTCAACTCGTTTTTCAGATAGGCGTAGTAAACCGGGGCGACGACGATGCCGCCGACGCCGAAGATGCGCTCGAACACGACCATCGCCACCAAAAGTTCCCACGCGCTCGATTCGATTTCCGAGCCGATGATTTTGGCGTTCAAAAAATATTCGAGCTTGTGGATCACGACGAGAAACACCAGTGAGGCGGCGGCGACGTAAAGCGAGGTACCCAGGCTCAGGATGATGATCACGGTGTTGGAAATCAGGTTGCCCGCCACGGGAATGAGGCCGACGACAAAGGCGATCACCAGCACGGTGAAACGGAAGGGCAGATCCACGCCGAAAAGCGGCAGGATGAGATAGAGGTAAACCGCAGTCAGCAGCGTGTCCACCAGCGAGATTTTCGCCTGAGCGATAAACACGCGCTCGAAGCTGGTTTCGAAATTGCGTATCCGCTGCACGAGTTCGGCCTTAAAAATCGGCATTTTACGGCGGCTGCGGCGCATGTTGAGGCGGTGGAAACTGAGCATCGCGCCGATGATGATGCCGATCAGGATGTAGACGAAGGATGTGATGCTGTTTTTGCTGATGCGCGTGAGCGCGGCGCTGTATTCGTTAATCAGGCGGATGCCCTGCGCTTTGATTTCGGCAATATTGTTCGGCAGCATATTCAAGAGGGCGGCGGGCAGCTCTTTGCTGTTTTTCGTGTCTTCCAAAATCGCCGCCAGCTTGCCCAGCATCACCGTGATGTGGCCGCCGTGTATCAGGTGGTACACGCCCAGCGACAGCAGGAAAATCATCAGGCAGACCATGCCGATGGCGAGGGTGGCGGAAATCAGGTTTATGTTGTGCGCGGTGAGCACTTTGTGCAGGAAATGGCCGCGCGAGAGCAGGCGGCGGCGCAGCCACAGCAGAAGGCCGTTGGTTTTGGCGATAAAGACGTAGGTGAGCAGCACCGCCAGCAAAAGCGGTAGGAAATGGAAATAAAGCACCGCCCAAAGCGCCAGCCCCATCAGGATATAAGAGGCGTTGCGCAACTTGGCGGCGGAGGGCGGGGGGAAAAGCGGAGTCTGCATGATATGAGTGTGGTGTTGGGGGAAAAGGCCGTCTGAAAGCACAGAGGCCGTCTGAAAAATCAGGCTTTGCCCGTGCTGCCGAAACCGCCCTCGCCGCGTTCGCTGGCGGCAAATTCGTCCACCACCTTAAACGCCGCCTGCACCACCGGCACGATCACCATCTGCGCGATGCGCTCCATCGGTTCGACAACAAACGCCGCGCCGCTGCGGTTCCACAGCGACACTTTCAATTCGCCCTGGTAGTCCGAATCGATGAGGCCGACCAGATTGCCCAGCACGATGCCGTGTTTGTGACCCAAACCTGAGCGCGGCAGGATCACGGCGGCGTAGGCGGGGTTGGCAAGATGGACGGCGATGCCGGTGGGGATCAGCACGGTTTCGCCGGGGGCGACGGTGAGCGGCGCATCGATGCAGGCGCGCAAATCCAAACCGGCCGAGCCGGGCGTGGCATAGGCAGGTAGGGCGTCCGCCATGTTCGGGTTGAGGATTTTCAGTTCGACTTCGGTCTGCATGATGATGTTTCCTAAAAACAAAGGACGCGGATTATACGGAGCGGCCGCCGTTTCCACAAACGGCGCGACAAAGGCGTAAAGACCGTCTGAAACAGGATATTCAGACAGCCTTTGCCCGTTTACCGCCGTTTTCCAGTAAAATGTAAAGAAAATTTACACATGACGATTCTTCATTAAAAAAACGCCTACACGTTAAATCATTCATAAACAGATTTTTTCATACTTTAAAACACCGACATTTCTACCATTCAAACTTGCTATACCATAACAAATTTAACCGTTTCAATGGTTTGGCAAAAATCCATTGCTTGACCTTCCGCCGCCGCACCGTCAATACTCGCCCTTCCTTTCCAACCGACCGCAAGGAGAAGAAACATGAAAATGAAAGCAGCAGTTGTCACCCAAAACAGCAACGGCAACGTAGACATCGTCGAAAAGGAAATCCGCGCACTGGAATACGGCGAAGCGCTGGTGGAAGTGGAATTTTGCGGCGTGTGCCACACCGACCTGCACGTTGCCGCCGGCGACTACGGCGAAAAGCCCGGCCGCGTGCTCGGCCATGAGGGCATCGGCATCGTGAAGGAAGTGGCGCCGGGCGTTACCAAGCTCAAAGCGGGCGACCGCGTCAGCATCGCCTGGCTCTTCAAAAGCTGCGGCTCGTGCGAATACTGCGTCTCCGGCCGCGAAACCCTGTGCCGCACCGTTTTGAACGCGGGCTACACCGCCGACGGCGCAATGGCGACGCACTGCATCGTCGACGCCGATTACGCGGTAAAAGTGCCCGACGGCCTCGATCCCGCACAGGCCAGCAGCATCACCTGTGCCGGTGTCACCACCTACAAAGCCACCAAAGTCTCCGGCGTGCGCCCCGGCCAGTGGATCGCCATGTACGGCGCGGGCGGCTTGGGCAATCTGGCCGTGCAGTATGCGAAAAAAGTGTTCGGCGCACACGTTATCGCCGTCGATGTCAACGACGACAAACTGGCGCTCGCCAAAGAAGTCGGCGCTGATCTCACCGTCAACGCCGCCAAGGAAGACGCGGCCAAAGTCATACAGGAAAAAACCGGCGGCGCCCATGCGGCAGTCGTTACCGCCGTGTCCCGCGCCGCCTTCAATTCCGCCGTGGACGCCGTGCGCGCGGGCGGGCGCGTCGTCGCCGTCGGCCTGCCGCCGGAAACCATGGATCTGTCGATTCCGCGCATGGTGCTCGACGGCATTGAAGTAGTCGGCTCGCTGGTGGGCACGCGCGAAGATTTGGCCGAAGCCTTCCGCTTCGGCGCGGAAGGGCTGGTCGTTCCCGTGGTGCAAACCCGTCGTTTGGACGAAACCAACGATATCTTCCAAGAAATGCGCGACGGCAAAATCCAAGGCCGCATGGTGATTGACATGAAAAGCTGCGGCTGCACCGCATAAAGCGTAAAGCACAGCTCAGAGGCCGTCTGAAAACCCGCCGCATGGCTTTTCAGACGGCCTTTCTTTATGTAAAGAAGACGATTACACTTACGTCCCGATTGTCTACATTTGAAGGAGCATACCGTGGTACAGCAAACAAACAGGGAAAAAATCAAAGTCGGCATCGTCGGCGCAACGGGCTACACCGGCGTCGAGCTGCTGCGCCTGCTGGCTGCACACCCTTGCGCCGAGGTGGCGGCGGTCACCAGCCGCAGCGAGGCGGGCGTCGGGCTGGCCGACTATTTCCCCAACCTGCGCGGCGTGTACGACGGCCTGAGCTTTGCCGCGCCCGAAGACGCGCCGCTGTCCGAGTGCGACGCAGTGTTTTTCGCCACCCCCAACGGCGTGGCGATGAAAGAAGCGCCCGCCCTGCTCGAAAACGGCGTGCGCGTGATCGACCTGTCGGCCGACTTCCGCCTGAAAGACCTGGCCGAATGGGAAAAATGGTACGGCATGAAACACCAAAGCCCCGCTTGGGTAGCGCAGGCCGTGTACGGGCTGACCGAACTCAATCGCGATGCCGTCGCCACAGCACGCTTGGTCGCCAACCCCGGCTGCTATCCCACCTGCGTGTCGCTGGCACTCCTTCCCCTGTTGCAGGCGGGCGCGCTGCGCGAGGGCATGCCGCTGATTGCCGACTGCAAATCGGGCGTGTCGGGCGCGGGGCGTAAAGCGGCCGTGGGCACGCTCTTTTGCGAGGCGGGCGACAATTTCAAAGCCTACGGCGTGGCCGGACACCGCCACCTGCCCGAAATCCGCCAAACCCTGTCCGCCCTGCAAAGCGGCGTGGCCGAAGGCTTGGTGTTCGTGCCGCACCTCACGCCGATGATACGCGGCATGCACGCCACGCTTTACGTCCACCTGAAAGACGGCGCCGACCCGCAAACGCTGCTGGAAAACGCCTACCGCAACAGCCCCTTTGCCGACGTGATGCCCGTAGGCAGCACGCCCGAAACCCGCAGCGTGCGCGGCGCCAACGTCTGCCGCATCGCCGCGCAGAAAGCGCCCGACGGCGGCGATTTATGGATACTGATGAGCGTGCAGGACAACCTCGTCAAAGGCGCGGCCGGGCAGGCGGTGCAGAATATGAACGTGATGTTCGGTTTGGCCGAAGACACCAGCCTGCCGAAAACGGCGCTGCTGCCGTAATCGGGTTTGAGGCCGTCTGAAAACGGAATCCGACGGATTTTTAACAAAGCGGCAGGCAGCATAAAGGCCGTCTGAAACCCCGAAACAGGTTTCAGACGGCCTTTTTTGTCCGCACAGACAGGTTTCAGACGGCCTCCCGTTTTTTCAGACGGCCTAACGCGGGTTTCCGAAAACCAAGTTCCGCTAAGTCGAAACGGCAGCGGCAGGCCATGCAAAGGCCGTCTGAAAATCCCGGTTTCGGGTTTTCAGACGGCCTTTCTGTCCGCACGGACGGTTTCAGACGGCCTTATGAATGATGGTGGCCGATTTCGCCGTCGAGTTTGTAAATCGTGCCGCAGTAGGGGCATTCGATTTCGGAGTTGGATTGGATGGCGAGGAAGACGCGCGGGTGGCCGTTCCAGGTTTCGTGGCGCGGGCCGCTGCAATGCAGCGGCAGCTCGTGCGGTTTGATAACGACGGTGTCGTAGTGGGGCGTGGTGTTCATGGCATATCCTTTTTTCGGCGTTTTGTCGGCAATGTGTTCAGACGGCCGCCATTTTACGGCATCGCCGCGCGATAACAAAGCGGGCGGCGGCTGCCGCTTTGGCGATATAATCGCGCCTTTTTTCAGACGGCCTCCACCATGCAGCTTTCCGACTTCGATTTCGACCTGCCCGAACACCTGATTGCCCAGCAGCCGCCTGCCGAGCGCGGCGCCAGCCGCCTGCTGGCGGCTTTGCCCGGTGAGCCTTTGCGCGACGAGACCTTCGCCTTTCTGCCGCAGCTGGTGTCGGCGGGCGACGTGCTGGTGTTCAACAATACCAAAGTGATGAAGGCGCGGCTGTTCGGGCAGAAGGAGAGCGGCGGGCGCATCGAGGCGCTGATCGAGCGCGTGCTCGACGGACACACGGCGCTGGCGCATATCCGCGCGTCAAAATCGCCCAAGGCGGGCACGCGGCTGCTGTTTGACGGCGGCCTGACGGCGCAAATGGTCGAACGCGCGGGCGAATTGTTTGTGCTGCGCTTTGACGGGGAAGAGAGCGTGTACGCGCTGCTCGAACGCCACGGCAAACTGCCGCTGCCGCCCTATATTGAGCGTGCTGCCGACGCAGCCGACGACGCGCGTTACCAAACCGTCTACGCCAAGCATCAGGGCGCGGTGGCCGCGCCGACGGCGGGTCTGCATTTCACCGACGCGCTGCTGGCCGCGCTGAAAGACAAGGGCGCGGAGCTGGCGGAGGTGACGCTGCACGTCGGCGCGGGCACGTTCCAACCGGTGCGTGTCGAAAACATTGCCGATCACAAGATGCACAGCGAGTGGTACGAAGTGCCGCAGGCAACGGCCGACGCGGTGGCTGCGGCCAAGGCGCGCGGCGCGAAAGTGTGGGCGGTGGGCACGACCTCGATGCGCGCGCTGGAATCGGCGGCGCGGGAAATAGGCCGTCTGAAAGCCGGATGCGGCGACACCGACATTTTCATCACACCGGGCTACCGCTTCCGCGTCGCCGACCGTCTGATTACCAATTTCCACCTACCCAAATCGACGCTGCTGATGCTGGTGAGCGCCTTTGCAGGCACGGAAGAAATCCGCCGCATCTACCGCCACGCCATTGAACGGGAATACCGTTTTTTCAGCTACGGCGACGCGATGGTGTTGGGTTTGCAAGAACATGAGGCCGTCTGAAAACCCCCAAACACCGGTTTCAGGCTTTCAGACGGCCTCCCACCTCGGAACAATGCCATGACACACCCCGCCACACGCAGCAAAGAGCGGCAGGAGCTTTTGGGCTCGGCCTGGATGATCGCCGCCGCGCTGTTTTTCACCCTGATGAACCTCTGCATCAAAGCCGCCCATCAGCAATTTGCCATGGGCAGCGGCGAACTCGTGTTCTGGCGCATGGTGTTTGCCGCCGTCGTGCTCGGCGCAATGGCGAAAATGCAGGGTAAAACCTTCGCCACGCCCCACTGGAAAAGCCATCTCAACCGCAGCATCAGCGGCACGGTGGGCATGACCTGCGGCTTTTACGCCGTGATGCACCTGCCGCTGGCAACGGGCGTGACGCTGGCCTATACCTCGTCGATATTTCTGGCCGTGCTGTCGGTTGTCGTGTTGCGCGAACGCATTTCCGCCTACACCTTCGCCGTGCTGCTGTTGGGTTTTGCCGGTGTAGTGCTGCTATTGAAACCCTCTTTCGCCGCCGGGCAGGAATGGGCGGCGGCCGTGGGGCTGTTCGGCGGGCTGGCGGCGGGTTGGGCGTATATGCAGGTGCGCGAACTCTCGCTGTTGGGCGAACCGGCCTGGCGCGTGGTGTTTTACCTGTCGCTGGTCGGCATGGCAATGGGCGCCGCGCTGGCCACGCTCACGGGCTGGCACAGCATTTCGCTGCAATCCGCGCCCTATCTTATCGGCATCGGCGCGTCGGCCGTGCTGGCGCAGCTGGCCATGACGCACGCCTACGCCGTCGGCCGCAAATTCACCGTCGCCGCGCTGGCCTATCTCACCGTGGTGTTTTCCACGCTGGCGGGCATTTTCCTGTTCGGCGAGCAAATCGGCTGGCAGGAATGGCTGGGTATCGGTATTATTATCGCCGGCGG
>CAMURX010000026.1 GCA_947097615.1 uncultured Neisseria sp.
GCAGGCCGCCGATATTGCCGAACAAATCCGCCGCCAGTTCAAAGGCAGCGGCCGCAAAATCGTGCGCCAAACCGTCTTTCTGGGCGACGCCGAACGCCTGGACGAAGTGGCCGCGCTGTTTGCACAAAACTTTGGCGACAGTCTGCCGCTGACCGCCTACGTTGCCCAAGCGCCCGCCGACGGCAGCCTGCTCACCGCCGAGATCGCCGCCGTTTCCGTGGCCGATGCCCAAGTGCGCCGCATCAGCCCGCAGCTGACCACCGTGTCCCACAACGGCATCACCTTCGTCCACACCCACGCCGACGCCTTCCAAAACGGCCGTGCCCCGCGCGAAAATTCCTATGCCGATACCCGCGCCGTACTCGAAGAAAACCTTGCCCTGCTCAAACAAGGCGGCGCCCGCCTCGACCAAGTGTTCCGCACCTGGTTTTACATGGGCAGCATCGTCGCCCCCGACAGCCGCGCCGCCGACCATGAGCAGCGCTACAAAGAACTCAACCGCGCCCGCACCGACGTCTTCGGCGACACCCGCTTCCTTGAAAGCAGCCTGAAAATCCAACCCGCTTTCGACGTTTACCCCGCATCAACCGGCATCGGCATGGGCGGCGAAGACATCGCCCTGGGTACCACCGCTATCCTGACCGAGCGCC
Organism: uncultured Neisseria sp.; assembly: GCA_947097615.1. Lineage (GTDB taxonomy): Bacteria > Pseudomonadota > Gammaproteobacteria > Burkholderiales > Neisseriaceae > Neisseria. The sequence goes on from CAMURX010000026.1 coordinate 651, forward strand.
GCGACGTGTACACCCTGCCGCTGGAAAACCCCCGCCAAACCCCCGCTTTCGACTACGCCCGCCACTACAGCCCCGAAAGCCCCAAATTCGCCCGCGCCATGGCCGTTATCTACGACGACACCGCCGACGTTTACATCTCCGGCACCGCCTCCATCACCGCCTCCGAAACCCAGCACATCGGCAACACCGCCAAGCAGACCGAAGAAACCCTGCTCAACATCGCCACCCTGATCAGCGCCGACAACTTCGCCGCCTCCGGCTTTCCCGGCTACGGTGCCACCCTGGGCGAACTCGCCTCCGTGCGCGCCTACGTCAAACACGCCGCCGACTACGAAACCGTGCGCGCCGTGTGCGAACGCCAACTCCCTGGCGTGCCCGTGGTTTACACCATCGGCGACGTCTGCCGCGACGATCTGCTGGTCGAACTCGAAGCCGTCGCCCATATCCGCAAGGCCGTCTGAAAAGACAGCCTGAAAAAGCCAAAGGCAGCCTGAAAAGGCTTTCAGGCTGCCTGACGGCTTAAAACAGCATCTGCCACAGGCAAAACACCGGCAGCCGTTTGCACCCTCTCCCGCTTGCGGGGGAGGGCCGGGGTGGGGGGGGCGCTTGGCATTGCAGCCATATCTGCCACCGCATTTCTGCGAAATGCCACCCCCTCCCCAACCCGCCCCCAAGCAAGCGCAGGGGCGAGAGAAAACGGCAGCCGCCTGTCCCGCGAAACGCCGCCGACGTTTTCAGGCTGCCTTCGCCCCATTACCCAAAAAGGAACCCGAAACATGACCCGCCTTTACGACATCCCCGACTACACCCTCGACGAACTCTACGACTACTACAACCGCGTGATCGACCACGCCGAAAGCCTCAAACCCGCCATCCACCCGCGCACCCGCTTCCAAGTCGAAAACGCCTTGCGCGACTACCGCAAATTCGGCAGCGGCGAATTGGACATCGACCTAGGCACCAAACGCTGGTTCCGCGTCATGTCCCACCTGGTCGAAGAAGTCGGCGACCTCGACGAAGGCCAAACCGCCTACATCCTCGCCCTCGCCGAAATCGGCCACGCCGCCGCCCACCTCGGCCATCTCAACACCGCCCTCAGCCGCGGCGGCCGCACCGAAGCCGACGTCAAATACGAAGCCCTCAACCGCGCCTACGTCGGCTTCGGCTTCAAATGCGCCGAAACCTATCTGGATTTGGTGCCGCCGTCGGCCGCTTCCGCCGCAACAGCGGCAGGCAGCACATTAGGCACAAGGGCGCTTGCGGCCGTCTGAATCATAAGGAAAAGAAGGCAAAAGGCCGTCTGAAAGCAAACCTGCAACGAAATAAAGCCTTCGTGCGGTTTTTCAGACGGCCTTTTCCTTGTCTGCCTGTGACGCATTTCCCGTGCAGTACACGTTTCATGCTTTTTACGGCGCGGCGTGCCCTGCGCTATCATTCCGATATTGTTAGAACCCGCTACGGAACAGCCAAAAGGACATCCCATGTCCAATCTCCCCAAACTCCAAGCCGCTGCGGCGGACATCATCCGCTTTGCCTTCCCCCATATCCGCGCCCAAGCCAAAGCCAAGGGCGGGAAGTCGGCGGCGTTTTACTTTCGCTTTGTCGCCGATTTCTACGCCGCCGCGCCCGACGGCATTTCGCAAGAAGACATCGACCGGCAAGACGGGACTTTGCAGGACGCGCTGTGGTCTGGTGAAGCGGCGGAATACGACGTGCCCGTGCAGCCGTCCAATCCCGACGGCGATAACTGGCTGGACGGGCAAAGCCTGCTGTACCGCTTGGGCTATGAATTGAGCGAACAGGCAAGCTGCATCGGCGAAGAAACGGGCGACGACACCGCTTACGACACCGCCCGCGCCGATTTTGAAAACGCCGTGATTGCCGCCATGCAGCAATGCGACCGCGAAGGCGTGTTTGGCAACCGCGCCGAAAACGGGCTGCTGCTGTTCGCGTATTACGCCGATGCGGATGACGAGCACAAGCCCGAAGCCGAGCAGCTTTTGCACCGCTCCGCCAAGGCGTTGAACGGCAAAAAAGGCTACGACCGCATTGTTGCCGTCGGCACGGAACAGTAGGCGGCGCGAAAAAGGCAGCCTGAAAAGCCGTTTTCTGTTTTCAGGCTGCCTTTGGTGTCGTCTGAAAGAATGAAATCGGGCGTTTCAGGCTGCCTGAACGGCGTGCGCGGTCGGGGAAAGTTCATTCGGGGCGGAAGGTGTGCGCGGCAATCGCTGCCTACTGCTCTGCCGAAAAGTTGTCGCCGAAGCGTTGCAGGAATGCCGTTGTGTCCGTCCACGCTGCCAAGTCGTCGGCGATGGCGGGCAGGCGGGCGAGAAACTGCGGGGCGAATTGGCTGACCAGTTCGGCGTCGTCAAAATCTATGCTGCGTATTGTTTCGTGTTCCGCCGTAAACAGGCGTTCCAGCCGATCGAAGCACAGCGCGCGGTAGTTTTGCTCTTTGGGATCATCGTCCGCCAGACGGTAATACACGTCAAAATAATATTGCCCGCCGTACATGCTTTTTTGGATGGTGAACAGGCACAGCAAAAATTCGGCGCGGTAGAAATAGTTGTTGGCGTTGAGACGTTGGAAACCGTGTTGTTTCAATATTGCCCGCAGTTGTTTTAAGAAGGTTTTGGCGTCGGTCATGGGATGTCCTTGGTGGAGAAGTTCGTTTCAGGCTGCCTTTGAGGCCGTCTGAAAAGGGAAAAACGGCGTTTTGAGCTGCCCGAACGGCGTGCACAGCAACGCTGCATACTCTACGGCTTTAATGTCCAAACTGCCGCAGCAGGTAGTCAAACAGCGCGTCGGCGGCGTATTCGGCGTGTTCGCGGTGCACGGGGACATTGAAATAATAGGTCTGGTCGGCGAAGCACTCGCGGATATGGGCGGGCAGCTCGTAGAGTTCGGCGTAGGCTTCGGCGATTCGGCGCACGGCGGCGGAGACGGTGGCGATGTCGCAATCGCGCTCGGTGATGTCGTAGAACAGGGTGCAGTGTTCGGCATCGAGATTGGCGAGGATGATAACGGGGTAGCGGTGGCGGGCGCAGTAGTCGTAGTGTTCGCTGTCTGTGCTGTTGCGGGTGAATTTGCGGATGGGCATTTTCAGGCTGCCTTAAAGTTAAAAATGGATGGAGACGGTTTTGCCGCAGCGCGGCTGCTGCCAGTATTCGCGCCATGTGGCTAGGTGGTCGGCGATTTGGCGGGCGAGGGCGGGGGTTTGGTTGTGTAGTTCGCGCAGGTGTTCAAAGCGGATGCAGATACGGCTTTCAGGCTGCCATGCCAAATCGCGCATCAGGTCGTCCAGCGCGTCGGCATTGGGACAGGGCTGGGGGAAGGACAGGACTTGGGCGATGCGCTCGGCAAAGGCGGCTGCGCTGCGCAGGTGGCGCAGGCTGATGTTGACGGTGAGGGTGTCTGGGGCGGTGAGGGCGGATTGGGTGAAACGGGACATGTTTTTTCTTTTTTGGGCAGCCTGAAATGGGGTTCGGTAGGTCGGACATCGATGCCCGGCCTGGACGGCTGTTTGAAGGCCGTCTGAAAAGTCAGTTGTGCGGCAGAGCCGTATGGTTTACGGTTGTTAAGGCCGTCTGAAACGCTGTGTGCCGCAGTTTGCAGTGAATCGGATTTGCGGGTTTTCTTTGCTTTGAGGCCGTCTGAAACGGTGCTTTAACTTGGTTGGAGCTTTGTTTTCAGACGGCCTTTTGTAGCGGGAGGGTCAGCGCTGCGGGGCGGGTTGGATGATGCAGGCGCCGACGGTTTCGCGGCCTGCGGGGGCGGGCTGCGGGGCGGCGGCCGCGCCGTGGCAGGAGAGGGCGCTGAGGGAGTTTTTCGGCGAGCCTTGGATGATTTTGTCGCTGTATACCATGTAGGCGAAGGCTTTCCGTTTGGGGTCGTAGTAGCGCATGATTTGCGTGCTTTTGAAGGCGAAGCTGGCGCTGCGGCGGAAGATTTGTTTGGGTTTGAGCACGGCCTGTTCGGAAAATTCGACGGCGGGGGCGGTCTGCACGCAGGAGACGGAGGCGTCGCTGGCGTCTTCTTCGAGGTTGACGGCTTCTTTGAGGCCGCCTTTTTTGGCGTAGGAGAGGTAGCAGGTGACGCCTTTGACGTCTTCGTCGTCGAAGGCTTCGATTTCGATGCGGTCGTTTTTGCCGAGGATGCGGAAGACGGTACTGGCATCGCCGATTTTGTCGGCATCGGAATCGCAGGCGGCGAGAAGGAGGGCGGCGGCCAGGCAGGCGGCGGTTTTGAGGCTCATGTTTTTTCCTTGGGTGTTTTGCGGACGGCCATTCTGCCACAGGGTGCGTGCCGTTCCAAACGGGAGGCCGTCTGAACAAGGAAAAAGCGTTTTCAGACGGCCTCATCCGTCGAGGCCGTCTGAAAACGCTTGGCATGGGAACGGGTTTTACAGGCGTACTTCGATGCCGGCCGCGCGCATGGCTTCTTTGGCTTCGCGGACGGTGGCTTCGCCGAAGTGGAAGATGCTGGCGGCCAGGACGGCGTCGGCTTTGCCTTCGGTGATGCCTTCGATAAGGTGGGTGATGCTGCCGACGCCGCCTGAGGCGATGACGGGGATGCCGACGGCTTCGCTGACGGCGCGGGTGAGCGGCAGGTTGAAGCCTTGTTTGGTGCCGTCTCTGTCCATGCTGGTGAGCAGGATTTCGCCCGCGCCGCGCCGCTGCATTTCGCGTGCCCATTCAACGGCGTCGAGGCCGGCGGGGGTGCGGCCGCCGTGGGTGAAGATTTCCCAGCGGCTGTTGTCGGGGTTGACGGCTTTGGCATCGAGGGCGACGACGATGGCCTGCGAGCCGAAAAAGCCTGCGGCTTCGTCAATCAGGCCGGGGTTGGTGACGGCGGCGGTGTTGATGCTGACTTTGTCGGCGCCGGCGTTGAGCAGGCGGCGGATGTCGGTGACGCTGCGCACGCCGCCGCCGACGGTGAGGGGGATGAAGACTTGTTCGGCCACGGCTTCGATAACGTGGAGGAGGGTGTCGCGGTTGTCGGATGAGGCGGTGATGTCGAGGAAGGCGATTTCGTCGGCGCCTTCGTCGTTGTAGCGTTTGGCGATGTCGACGGGGTTACCCGCATCGCGCAGGCCAACGAAGTTGACGCCTTTGACGACGCGGCCGTCTTTGACGTCGAGGCAGGGGATGATGCGTTTGCTCAGTGCCATGCTGTGCTTTCTTGCGAAAAAACAGGCCGCCCGTTGCGGGGCGGCCTGCGGGTTAGGAAACGAAGGGGGAAAGTATGCTTTTCATGTGTTCGGGCTTAGAGAGCCAGTAAAAGCCGAGCGAGCCGACAACGGATATGGCAAGGGTGGCGGCAAAACTGTTGGAGAGGCGGTTGACGGCGGTGAGCACCAGCGCGACGTATATCCACTGCACGCCGATTTCCGCCACCCACATGCCGTCCATCGCCGGCAGGGTCATGGACATGAAGCCGCGGATGATGACGGCAATAACCATAAAGCCGAGGCTTTCCGAGAGTGCGTAAATGTCACGGTCGGACGACCAGATCATCCAAAATCCCAAAACGAATGCTTCTAACATTTTTAATCCCTTTTATGTTTGTGTTGTCGGTGTGCGCCTGTTGCGGGCGCGGTGTGTAAAACGGTTGGTGACAGCTCGTCCGCCAGCTTTTGCGCTTGGGCGAAATCGATGCTGCCTTCGTAGATGGCGCGGCCGGTGACGGCGGCGGTGACGCCTCTGCTTTCTACAGCGCACAGGGCGCGGATGTCGTCCAAGCCGGTGAGCCCGCCCGAGGCGGTAACGGGGATGCCTATGGCTTCGGCCAGGCGGACGGTGGCTTCGATGTTGATGCCGCTCATCATGCCGTCGCGGCCGATGTCGGTGTAGATGACGGAATTGATGCCGTCGTCGGCAAAGCGTCTGCCCAGTTCGGCGGCATCGAGGCCGGTGAGGGTTGCCCAGCCGTCGACGGCGACATTGCCGTCTTTGGCGTCGAGGCCGACGATGATGCGGCCGGGGAATTCTTTGCAGGCTTCGCGCACGAAACTGGGGTTTTTCGCCGCCGCCGTGCCGATGATAACGTCGTTCAGGCCGAGGGCGAGGTATTTTTCGATGGTGGCCAGATCGCGGATGCCGCCGCCGAGCTGGACGGGGATGTGCGCGGCCACTGCCACCAGGATTTCTTTGATGGCGGGGAAGTTTTTCGGTTCGCCTGCGAATGCGCCGTTCAAATCGACAAGGTGCAGCCTGCGCGCGCCCTGTTGCAGCCAGTGCCGCGCGGTGTGCGCGGGGTCGTCGGAAAATACGGTGGCTTCTTCCATCAGGCCGCGGCGCAGGCGCACGCAGCTTCCGTCTTTCAAATCGATGGCGGGAATGAGCAGCATGGTTTTTCCTTTACGGGTGGCAAAGTGCGGCACAACGCCTTTGCAGACGGCCTCTGACCGCAAAATGCGGAACTATGGCGGCTGCATGTAAAGCGCATTTTACACAAATTATCCATTCCAGTGTAAAAAATTACTCAGCAGGGTGAGACCGGCGTTGTGGCTTTTTTCAGTGTGGAATTGGGTGGCGAACACGTTGTCGCGGCCGACGATGCAGGGGAAGGGGTCGGGGTAGCTGCTGGTGGCGAGCACGACCGAGGGGTCGGCGGGGGCGAAGCGGTAGCTGTGGACGAAATAGAAATGCATATCCTGCGGGATACCTGCGAACAGGGGGTGCGACTGCGTCTGGTACACGGTGTTCCAGCCCATGTGCGGTATTTTCAGACGGCCTCCCGCCGCGTCTGTGAGGCCGTCTGAAAAGCGCTCGACGGTGCCGGCAAACCAGCCCAGGCCGGGTGTATCGCCTTCTTCGCTGCGCTCGAACAGCAGCTGCGCGCCGACGCAGATGCCGAAAAAGGGTTTGTTTTTCAGGGCGTCGGACAGGGCTTCGCCCAAGCCGCTCTGTTGCAGGGCGGCCATGCAGTCGGGCATCGCGCCCTGGCCGGGGAAGATGATTTTGTCGGCAGCGGCCACTTCTTCGGCCCGGCCGGTGAGCAGGATGTGCGCGTTTGCGCCGCTGATGCGGGCGGCTTCGCGCACGGAACCGGCAACGGAATGGAGGTTGCCCATGCCGTAATCGACGACGGCTATTTTCATGGCTGGTGTCCTTTGTGTTTTTTGTCTCTTTGAAACGAAACGTTGTGTTTTCAGACGGCCTGAACGGGTGTGCGGATGCGGATTGGAGGCCGCCTGAAAAAACGGAATAAGGTTTGAACCGGCGGACAAACCGCCTGCTCCGGAGGACGGGTCAGGCGGTTGGACGGTGTTTTAAATAAGCCTAATCGGTGAGCGTACCTTTTGTGGAAGGCATTTTCCCGGCCATGCGCTCGTCAAACTCCACTGCCATGCGCAGGGCGCGGCCGAAGGCTTTGAACAGGGTTTCGGCCTGGTGGTGGGCGTTGTTGCCGCTGAGGTTGTCGATGTGCAGGGTCATCATGCTGTGGTTGACGAGGCCGTGGAAGAATTCTTCAAACAGGTCGACATCGAAGCGGCCGATGAGGGCGCGGACGAAATCGACGTTGTACACGAGGCCGGGGCGGCCAGAAAGGTCGAGGACGACGCGGCTCAATGCTTCGTCGAGCGGGACGTAGGCGTGGCCGTAGCGGCGGATGCCGGTTTTATCGCCCAACGCCTGTTTCAGCGCCTGGCCGAGGGTGATGCCGATGTCTTCGACGGTGTGGTGGTCGTCGATATGGGTGTCACCTTTGCAGGTGATGTCGAGATCGATCATGCCGTGGCGGGCGATTTGATCGAGCATGTGTTCGAGGAAGGGCACGCCTGTATCGAAGTGGCCTTTGCCGGTGCCGTCGAGGTTCAGGGTAAGGGTGATTTGGGTTTCGTTGGTGTTGCGGGTGACGGTGACGACGCGGTCGCCTTCGCGGGCGGCAAAGGGTGCGGCCTGTACAGTCTGTTCGGTCGAAGCTGTCTGAACGGTTTCTTGCGCAGCCGTATCTTTCGCTTTCTTCTCGGGATGGCGTCTGTCCATCCAGCCTTTGGGTTTGCCCATGCTTTTTTCCAGCTTGGCGGCGAGCACGTGGGAGATGCCGCGTCCGTTTTCGCCTTCTTTGGACAGACGGGCGCGCAGTTGGTGCAGCGAGGCGGGTTTGGCATAGCCTGCGGCGCGGGCGAGTTTGGACACGCTGCCCGCTTCTTCGACGAGGCGCAGGAAGTTTTCGGTGCGGATGGCTTTCTTATCCATGGTTTGACCTTTCAAATCAAAAAAGTGTTTGCAAAACGTTGGAAACCTGACGGTTCTGCTCGGGCGAGCCGACGGTGAACCTCAGGCACTGTTCGAGCAGCGGATGCGAGCCGTGCAGCTTTTTAATCAAAATATTGTGCGCTTTCAGCGCTTCGTATACCGCCGCCGCATCGGGCACGCGCGCGGTGACGAAGTTGGCTTCGCTGGGGAAAACGCGCACCTGCGGCAGGCGGGCGAGCGCTTCGCTCAGGCGCGCACGTTCTTCTTTTAAAGATGCTATCTGCTGAGCCACCCAGCCGTAGCGGCACAGGGCGAAAGCGGCGGCGGTCAGGCTCAGGCGGTTCATATTGTAGGGCGGCACGATTTTCGCCAGCTCGCCCATCAGCGACGGATGGCCGCAGGCATAACCCAGCCGCAGCCCGGCAAAACCGATTTTGCTCAGCGTGCGCAGCACTACCAGCTTTTCCTCGCTGCCTGCCTGCGGCAGGAAACTATCGCCGCTGAACGCGCCGTATGCTTCGTCAACCACCACCACGCCCGGCGCGGCGTCGATAACCGCCTGCACTTCTTCCCGCGTAAAACGCACGCCCGTCGGGTTGTTCGGATAGGCGAGAAAAACCAGGGCGGGACGGTGGGTTTTCAGCGCGGCCAGTACGGCGGGCAGGTTGAGCGTGAAATCGTCGTTCAGCGGCACGCCGACGTATTCCATCCCCGCGAGCGCCGCGTTGTGACGGTACATGACAAAACTTGGTTCGAGCGCCAGCATTTTCGCGCCCGGTTTGGCCAAAAGCAGCGGCAGGAGCTGGATCAGTTCGTCCGAGCCGTTGCCCAAGGCAATCTGCGCCGCATCGGGAATGGCGAAGGTGGCGCGCAGCAGTTCGGGCACGCCGCAGGCGTCGGGCGCGGGATAGCGGTTGATCTGCGCCCGCGCCAGCTCCTGTGCCAGCTCCCGCATCACATCGTCGGGGAAGCGGAAGGGCAGCTCCATGGCGTCGAGCTTAACGCAGTTTTCAGGTACGGCGGCGACGGCATAGGCCGACATGGCGCGGATTTCGTCGCGAACCAGATGGTTAATAAAGGGCATTATTTGCTCCGTTGCGCTGGTTTGTTATGTGTTCCGCTCTGTTTTGCATATCGGCTTGGGCGGAAACTGTTGGAATTTTTGCCGCATTATACCGTTTTTAAGCACGGCGTCCCGGCAAAATGCATGATGGGGTTTGTTTTTGATTGTTTACGGCAGAAATCGGATGTGGAAGTAATGATTTTTTCGGAAAAGATGCCGTTTTCGGAATGGGGAATGAAAAAGAGTAAAAGAAATGCTTCTTTTGTTTTGTGGGATATTTTGCCGCTGTGTATGGTTTTTACCGCGGCATATTTTAAAAATATGGCATATGGGCATAAAAAGGCCGTCTGAAAGTGAAGTTCCAACGAAGTTAACAAGCGGTTTCCTAAGTGTTCGGGCGGAAGATATGCTTTCAGACAGCCTTTTGCTGCATGGCCTATATTGTTTTCAAGAAGTCCGTTCAGACGGCCTTGTTTTCTTCCGCCAATTCTTCGGCTGCGTTTTGCACCATGTCGGGCGTAAGTTTGTTCAGGCAGTCGGTGTGCCCCAGCGGGCATTCGCGTTTGAAACAGGGCGAGCAGTCGAGGTTCAGGCTGACGATTTTGGCTTTGGGGCTTAGGGGCGGCGTGTGGTCGGGGCTGGACGAGCCGTAGGCGGCGACGAGTTTTCTGTCGAGCGCGGCGGCCAGGTGCATCAGGCCGCTGTCGTTGCAGACGACGGTGTCGGCACAGGAGAGCAGGTCGATGGCTTCGGAGAGGCTGGTTTTGCCGCAGAGATTGATGCAGAGGCCGTCTGAAAGGGCGTTGATTTCTTCGGCGATGGGGAAGTCTTTTTGCGAGCCGAACAGCCACACCTGCCAACCTTGCGCGAGATAGCGGCGGCCGAGTTCGGCAAAGTGGCGCGCCGGCCAGCGTTTGGCCGGGCCGTATTCCGCGCCGGGGCAGAAGGCGATAACGGGTTTGCCCGTGTTAAGGCCGTGCGCGGCGAGGACGGCTTGGCGGCTTGCGGGGTCGATGGCAAAACGCGGGTTGTCAGAATGGCCGTTGAAGTCGGCTTGGGTAGGGTGGGCGAGGGCGGTGTAGCGGTCGACCATCAGGGGTAGGGCGGTTTTGTCGAGTTTGCGGATGTCGTTTAGGAGAAAATAACGCGATTCGCCCACATAGCCCGTGCGCTGCCTGATGCCGGTGGCCAGCGCGATGATGGCGGATTTGAGCGAGCCGGGCAGCACGATGACTTGGTCGTAGCCGCGCCGTCCGAGTTCGCGGCCGAGCCGCCAGCGTTTTTTGAGCTGCAATGCACCGTGGCCGAAGGGGTTTTCGATGATGCCGCCGATTTCGGGCATACGTTCGAATACGGCCATCGACCATTTGGGCGCGAATACGTCGATGGTGCAGCCGGGATGAAGCTCGTGCAGACGGCGGTAGAGCGGCTGGGTCATGACGCAGTCGCCGATCCAGCTGGGGGAGATGATGAGGATTTTTTTGGACATGGTTTGCGGGCGGTTTGTGGTTTGGCTTTATTTTAATATGGATTGGAGGCCGTCTGAAAACGCTTGGGGCTGAAGTTTCGTTTTCAGACGGCCTTTTTGCCCGCGGCCATTGTTGGCATAATGCGCGGGCTCGGATGTGCCGGTCGGTTGACCCGAAAGGCCGTTCCCGCCTATGCGGGAATGATGTTTCTGAAACGTTCGGGCGGTTTGGGTTTGATAAAAGAAAAGGAGGAAGGGATGGACGAAGCGGTATTGCAGGGCGTGAAATTCGGTGCGGACGGGCTGGTGTGCGCGGTGGCGCAGGACTGGCAGAGCGGACGGGTGCTGATGGTGGCGTGGATGAACGCCGAGGCGCTGGCGCAGACCGCGGCCACGGGCTACGCGCATTATTACAGCCGTTCGCGGCAAAAGCAGTGGATGAAGGGCGAATCTTCCGGCCACACGCAGAAGGTGCACGAGCTGCGGCTCGATTGCGACGGCGATGCTGTGGTGATGCGGATCGAGCAAAACGGCGGCATCGCCTGCCACACGGGGCGGGAGAGCTGCTTTTACAAGGTGTGGCGCGACGGCGCTTGGCAGACGGCGGATGCGGTTATCAAAGACGAAGCGGAAATCTACGGCGGCGCAGACCGTCGTTAAATCAGACAAAAGGCCGTCTGAAAACTGAAATATGGTTTTAACTTCGTTGAAGCTGCGCTTTCAGACGGCCTCAAACCAGTTTTCCAAACAGGAGCAGAAACAATGAACAGCGGTATTCTCGAAGAACTCCAAAACGTTATCGACTCGCGCAAGGGAGCAGACCCGGAAAGCTCTTATGTGGCGCAGCTTTTTCACAAGGGTGGCGACAAGATTTTGAAAAAAGTGATCGAAGAGGCGGGCGAGGTGCTGATGGCGGCGAAAGACGGCGACAAGGCGCATTTGGTTTACGAAACGGCCGATTTGTGGTTTCACTGCATGGTACTGCTTTCGGCGCACGGCCTGCGGGCGGAAGACGTGGTAAACGAGTTGGCGCGGCGGCAGGGTTTGTCGGGACTGGCGGAAAAGGCGGCGCGGCAGCAATAGGCCGTCTGAAAGCTCATTTTCGGTAAAGCCCGAATCTGTTTGGCAAAGCAAAGGCCGTCTGAAACCCTGTTTGAGGTTTCAGACGGCCTTTGCTGTCGGGTGGCGGAACTTAACCCACTTTATCCCCCGGCTGCGCGCCTGCGTCCACGTCCAAGAGTTTCAGTTTGCCGTCGTGGGTGGCGGCAGACAGAATCATGCCTTCGGATACACCGAATTTGGCCATTTTGCGCGGGGCGAAGTTGGCGACGGCGATGACCATGCGGCCGTTGAGTTCGCTGGGATTCGGGTAGCTGGCGGCTATGCCGGAGAAGATAACGCGTTTTTCAAAGCCGAAATCAAGGTCGAATTTCAAGAGCTTGGTGCTGCCTTCTACGGCTTCGCAGTTGATGACTTTGGCCACGCGCATGTCGATTTTCATAAAGTCGTCAAACGATGCCTGCTCGGCGACTTTTTCGTATTTGCTCTCGGCTTCGGCGGGCGCGGCGGCAGCCTGAATGCTTTGTTTGTTGGCTTCGATTAAGTTGTCCACTTGGGTTTGCTCCACTCGTTGCATGAGGTGTTCGTATTTGTTGATGGCGTGGCCTTCGGGCAGGGTTTGCGCGGCCATGTCCCACGAAAGCGCGGGGAGATTCAGGAACGCGGCGGCCTG
>CAMURX010000027.1 GCA_947097615.1 uncultured Neisseria sp.
GATTTTGTCGAGCAGTTCGCGCAATGCTTGGGCGCGGTGGCTTTCGGCGTTTTTGGTTTCGGGCGCGAGTTCGGCGGCGGTGAGGCCGTGTTCGGGCAGGTAGAAATGCGGGTCGTAGCCGAAGCCGTTTTGGCCTTTGGCGTCAATCTGCCATTGGCCGCGCCAGATGCCTTCGGCGATGACGGGCTGCGGGTCGTCGGGGTGGCGCACGAAAACGAGTACGCAGACGTAGTAGCAGCTTTTGTCGGCTTTGTCTGCCAGTTCGGCGGAGAGTTTGGCGTTGTTGGCGGCATCGGATTTGGGGTTTTCGCCGGCGTATCGGGCAGACTGTACACCGGGTGCGCCGCCGAGTGCGTTCACACAGATGCCGCTGTCGTCGGCCAATGCGGGCAGGCCGCTGTGGCGCGAGGCGTGGCGGGCTTTGGCGAGGGCGTTTTCGACGAATGTGTGGTAGGGCTCGGGGCATTCGGGTGTGTCAAACTGCGATTGCGGCAGGATCTGGATGTTGTGCGCGGCAAAGAGGCGGGAAAATTCTTTGAGTTTGCCTGCGTTGCCGCTGGCGAGGACGATTTTTTCAAGCATGGCGGTCTCGGTTTTCTTGGGTTTGAACGGTGTTTTCAGACGGCCTCTGCGCCGCTTGGGCGCGGGCGTGTTCGCGGATGAAGAGGGCGAGGGAAGTGATTTGGCCGAAGGCGGCGGCAAAGGCGAAGAGGAAGCAGGCGACGGCAAACTGGCGGCTGTGTTGCGACAGCAGCCAGCCGCCCGCGCCGATAAGGGCGATAAAGAAGAGGGTGAAGGAAAGGGTGAGCAGCAGGAAGGCGCGGCGTTTGGTCATGGCGTGGTCGGATCGGCAAAAGGCGGCATTATAGCCGATGCGGCGCGGCGGGTTTGAGGCCGTCTGAAAAGCATGTTTTATGCTTTCAGACGGCCTCACGCCTTTTCACGCTTTCTCCGTATTTCTGTTTGCGCGGCAACAGGAAAGGCCGTCTGAAAGCCTTGGTTTCGGTTTTCAGACGGCCTGAATGTTGCCGCTGCCGTGTTTGCGCGGACGGAAGCGGCGCTTGTTTACAAACCTTTGTCCGCCGCGATTTTGTCCAGCAGGGCGGCGCAGCCTGCTTCGGCGAGGGCGTAGGTTTCGTCGAAATCGCCGGTGTACCAGGGGTCGGGAACGTGGCTGTAACCCGATTCGGGGATAAGGTCGGTGAGTTTGAACAGTTTGTCGGGATGGCGACCGAAGAGGCGTTCGAGTTCGGCGAGGTTGGCGTCGTCCATGGCGACGATGTAGTCGTAATGCTGTTTGTCGGCGGCTTCGATTTTGCGGCTGGTAAAGCCGCCTGTGTCGATGCCGTGCCGCTGCAAAACGGTTTTTGTGCCGCGGTGCATGTCTTCGCCGTCGTGAAAACCCGACGTGCCCGCGCTGGCTGCGCGGATTTTGTCGGACAGGCCGCGTTCGGCGGCAAGGCGGCGCAAAACATATTCGGCCATCGGCGAGCGGCAGATGTTGCCCAGGCAGACAAAGAGGACGCGGGTCATGACGCGCTGCCGTCGCTGTAAAGCGGGTTGTGGCCGGAGAGGCGCAGGGCTTGGGGATAGGTGGGCAGCTCTTCGTTTTCTCCTATGGGCTCGTGCAGCAGGCGGATGTTTTCCACTTGGCATTCGGCGAGCAGGTCGAGGAAGTTTTGCTGGACGATTTCGATTTTGTCCATCGGCGAGAGCGGCCAGGAGAAGGTTTGCGGCTGGATTTCAAACTGGCTTTCGGTGGCGTTGAAGCCGAAGACGAGGCGGCCGCCTTCCTGCGCGGCCATGACGACGCCGACGCGCGGGCTCTGCATGCGGATGGAGCGGATGGAGTTGGCGGCGAACACGTCCAAGGCCATGCGCAGGCGCATATGGCTGGCGTCGGTAAGGGCGGCGGTGGGGCTGTCGGGCGAGAGGGGGTTGGCGAAAAGGGTGACGCCGGGGGTTTTCAGGGCTTCGAGCCACACCTGCATCAGCGGCAGGGCGGCTTCTTGCAGGTTTTTGCCCAGCGATTCGGCCAGCTCGCGGTCGCCGTAGCCGAGGGCGAAGGCGACGCTGACGGACTGGCCTTCGGCCAGCGGCAGTTTTTCGGTTTGCGGCAGGGCGGCGGCAAATTCGGCGGCGGCTTCGGCGTTTTGCTTGGCTTTGAACCATTGTCCGGCATTGATTTCGGCCATCTGCCCGGCGGTGAGCAGGCGCGGCAGCCAGGTGGCGCGGGCGAAGGGGCGGGTGTGCGGGTAGTTGCCCAGGCAGGCGGAGAGTTCGAGCGCGGGGGCGGCGGCGGGTAGGGCAGCTTCTTTTTTGCAGCCGGCAACGAGCACGACGGGCAGGGCAAACCATTGCACTTCGTCGTCGGTTTTGGCCTGCAAGACGTCGTTGAGCGCGGCCATGATTTGGCGGTAGGCGGTTTCGCTGGGGGTCATGCTCATGGCGACGGACAGGTTGAGATAGAAGTTTTGCGAGAGCATGCCGTAAATCTGTGCGCGCAGGGCTTCGGCGGCCAGTTTCGCCTGTGCGCCGCTGCCTGCGGCCTGCACGGCGTGCATCAGCAGCTCGCGTTTGACGGCTTCGGCGGGATAGGGGCGGGTGTCGGGTAGGTAGCGGCGGTCGGTCATGGTTTTGTCCTTTGGTGTGCTGTGCAAAATGCGGCGGATTATATAGCGGAATGGAGGCGCGTGCAGGGCGGCAAAAAGGCCGTCTGAAAGGTTTTCAGACGGCCTCTGTTTGCAAAACGCGGATTATTTGCGCAGACCCAGACGGGTAATCAGCTCGCGGTAGGTATCGGGTTTGGTGCGGCGCAGGTAGGCCAGGAGGCGGCGGCGTGCGCTGACCATTTTCAACAGGCCGCGGCGGCTGTGGTGGTCTTTCGGGTTGGCTTTGAAGTGCGGGGTGAGGTCGTTGATGCGGAAGGTCAGCAGGGCAACCTGTACTTCGGACGAACCGGTATCGCCTTCTTTGCGTTGGAAATCTTTGACGATTTGCGCTTTTTGTTCTACGGATAACATATGGAATACTCCAAAAAATAAAGCCTTGCGGCAGACAAGTCCGGACAGCCTCAACCGTGCGGACTCCGAAAAAACCGCCCGGCGTCGGGCGGAGCGCGGATTATACTGTAAGCGGCAGCCGCCTGCACGTTTTTTTGGCCATTTGTCGGAGGCCGTCTGAAAGACGGGTTTCAGACGGCCTCCCGCATTCGGCTTACTCTGTCTGCGCCGTATTCATTAGCCGCAGGGCTTTCAGACGGCCTATGTCTTTTTGATAAGTAATCAGGCCGATAAAGCGGCCCCCCTTGTCGTAAACGCGGTAGGGTGTGTCGTCGGTCAGGTCGTCTGAAAACTGCGGGCGCTGGCCGCAGCGCAGCATTTTCACGGCGGTGTCGTTCAATACCAAACGGGGCAGGTGTTGCACCAATACGTCGCAGGGCATGAGCAGCGCGTTGCGTCCGGATTCATCGAGCGCGGCCAAACCGTCAAGCGTGTGGCTTTGGGCGATGGTGAAACCGGCGGTTTCGGTGCGGCGCAGGGCGGTGAGGTGGGCAAAAGTATTGAGTTGTTTGGCAATGTCTTCGGCGAGGGTGCGGATGTACGTGCCCTTGCTGCAACGCACGTCTATCACGGCTTCGGGCGCGGCAAACCGGGTTATATCAATCGCGTAAACCGTGATGTCGCGGGCTTTGCGTTCGATCACGATGCCTTTGCGCGCGTATTCGTAAAGCGGTTTGCCCTCGTATTTGAGTGCGGAAAACATCGGCGGCACTTGGCGGATATTACCTGTGAGCGCGGCGCAGGCCGTCTGAAATTCGGCTTGGCTGATGTCGGCGCGGCCGGTGGCGACGATTTCGCCTTCGGCATCGCCCGTACTGCTGGCTTGGCCGAGTTTGAGCGTGGCGGTGTAGGCTTTGTCGGCATCGAGCAGGTATTGGGCAAACTTGGGCGCTTCGCCGAAGCACACGGGCAACAGGCCGGTGGCCAGCGGGTCGAGCACGCCGGTGTGGCCGGCTTTTTCGGCGCGGTAGAGGCGGCGGGCTTTTTGCAGCGCGGTGTTGCTGGAAAGTCCTGCGGGTTTGTCGAGCAGGAGTACGCCGTTGACGGGGCGTTTGGCAGGTTTGGTGTTCATGGTGTTGGTTTGGCGATTAAGAGGGAGGCGGCTGCAAACAGGATAAGTGGTTATGCGGGAAAATCGGCCAAAATCATGATAAGGACAAACAAAATCAGCGGCCATTCGGGCGCGGTTTTTTTAATCAGAAAGCGGGCGGTATCCGCTTCCGTGTGTTCAAAGCTGTACACACCTTTTTTCAGACGGCCGTAGCGCAGCATAATGTGTCTGCGCTTGCTGCGGGCGAAGTCGGCGTGGAACAGGTTGGGTAGGAGGCTTTGCTTTTTGCCTTCGCGGTCGGTAATGGCAAAGGGCAGATTTTTGTCGGGCGCAGACGGGGCGCAAAGCCAAATGGAGTATGTGCCGCCGCGTTCGATGTCGAAAGGAAAGCCGCCGCAGCCTGCGGGGATGTCGGCGATAACGGGCGCGCGGCGCAGTTTGACGGCGTAATAGACGCAATAGGCAAGGAAGCAGATGTAGAGGATAAAGATGTGGGAAGACATGGCGTTTTTTGTTTTCGGAAACATCATTCCTGTGTTTATGTCGCGAAGGGGGTGGCGGGAGCGGCCGTGCGTGTTTTTCCGGAATGGATTTTGAAGCCTGTCCGTTGCAGAAGGAGGCCGTCTGAAAGGTTTTCAGACGGCCTCACGGTCTGTGTTTTCAGGGCAGGCAGCGTTTGGGCGTTTTGCTGTAACAGTCGGCCGAGCCTATGCCTATGCTCCAATAATTGCGGCCTTTGGGCAGTTCGAGGGCGAGCAGTTCGGCTTCGTGCGGGTATTCGGCCATCATGCGCAGGATTTCTTCTTCGTAGGTGTCGCGCCAGATGGCGGTGTTGATGGCGCAGAAACGGTAGGAATAAGGTTCGTCGCCGGTGATTTTGCCGCCGCCGTTGTGCTGTTCCAGCAGGGCGTAAAGTTCGTCTGCGTGCAGGGAGAAGGGGTCTTGCCCGTAGATTTCGACGCTGTTGCCGCTTTGCAGGAAAGGGCCTTCGGGGATGTCGAAAAAGTCGACAATGCCGCTGCGGTCGAAGTAGACATGGCAGTCGAGCAGGTCGTAATAGAGGACGTGGTCGTTCTGCTGGCAGGGTTCGCCCAGCAGGGAGACGGCCTCGTCTTTATGGCAGCCGAAGTTAAGGCGGCCGCGTCCGACGACTTCCAGCCCTTCGAGCGGGCGCAGGATCAGGTGTGCCATGTCAGTCTTCCACGGGTTTTTCGGCGGCAACCTGTTCGATCAGGTGGGAAATGCTTCTGCCGCGTTCGATGGAATAGTCGTATTTGAAGTGCAGCTCGGGGATTTTGAACAGCTTGATGCGTTTGGCCAGCTCGCTGCGCAGGTGGCCTTTGGCGTGTTCGAGAGCTTCTTCGGTGATGTCGCGGGTGCTGTCGTCGAGGACGGTGTAGTAGACGGTGGCGTGGCTGTAATCGCGGGTGACGTCTACTTCATTGATGGTGATGAAACCGGCGCGCGGGTCTTTCAGGCCGGTGCGCACGAGTTCGGCCAGCTCGCGCATGATTTGTTCTTTGACGCGGTCTTGGCGGGCATAGCCTCTGCGGGTTTTGTTCATTCGTTTTCCTTAATCGTTCGGCGTTTTCAGGCGGGGCGCATTATAGCCCAATTGCCGTATAATGCCCGCCTTCCGTTTGCCAGGCCGTCTGAAAACCCATGAAGATTCTGTTTGCCCTGCTTTATCTGATCCAGCTTCTGCCCTTTTGCGCCATACAGCAAACCGGCAGATTTTTCGGTTGGGCAGCCTATTATCTGGTGGCGCCGCGCCGCCGCATCGGCCGCATCAACTTGGAAAAGTGTTTCCCCGAATGGGACGAACGCAAACGCGAGGCGGTGTTGAAAGCGCATTTTATGGAGATGGGCAAACTGCTGGCGGAATACGGTTTGTATTGGTACGGCAGTGCAGGCCGTCTGAAAAAGCTGGTGCGCTACCGCGACAAGCATTATTTGGACAACGCGCTCGCGGCAGGCGAAAAAGTGATTTTGCTTTATCCGCATTTTACGGCTTTCGAGCTGGCGGTGTACGCGCTCAATCAGGACGTGCCGCTGATCAGCATGTATTCGCACCAGAAAAACCCGATGCTCGACGCGCAAATCCTCAAAGGCCGCCACCGCTACGACAACGTGTTCCTCATCGGCCGCACCGAGGGTTTGCGCGCCATCATCAAACAGTTGAAAAAAAGCGACGCGCCCTTTCTTTATCTGCCCGACCAGGATTTCGGCCGCAAGGATTCCGTGTTCGTCAGATTTTTCGGCATTCAGACGGCCACCATCGCCGGCCTGAGCCGCATCGCCGCGCTCACAGGCGCGAAAGTCATTCCCGCCATCCCCACGCGTCAGGCCGACGGCACGGTGGAACTGCGTTTCTACCCGGCCTGGGAAAACTTCCCGACCAACAGCCCCGAAGCCGACGCACAGCGCATGAACGACTTTATTGAAGCACGCGTGCGCGAACAGCCCGAACAGTATTACTGGCTGCACAAGCGTTTTAAAACGCGGCCGGAAGGCGAAGCGGAGTTTTATTGAGGGAAAGGCCGTTCCCGCCTACGCGGGAATGACGTTTCTGAAAACCGTTTCAGACGGCCTCTGCCGGGTAGGTAAATTCGGGTACAATCGCGCCCGCCCGAAATCAGGAGATTCGTAATATGTGGAACAAAAAATGGGTGGTCGGCAACTGGAAAATGAACGGCCGCCTGCAAAACAACGATATGCTGCTGCACGAGCTGCGCAATCTGCCGCCGCAGCAAAACGTGTGCATCGGCATTGCACCGCCCGCCGTATACCTGCAACAGGTTCGTCAGGCTTTGCAGTCCGTCACCAACAACTCCGTGCGCACCTGCGCCCAAGATGTCAGCCGCTTCCCCGGCAGCGGCGCCTACACCGGCGAAGTGTCCGCCGAAATGCTCAAAGACATCGGCGTCAACATCGTCTTAATCGGCCACTCCGAGCGCAGCCTCTATTTCAACGAAAAAAACGACACCCAGCGCCTGAAAATCGAAAACGTCCTCGCCGCCGGCCTCACGCCGCTCTTGTGCGTCGGCGAAAGCCTCAAAGAGCGCGAAGACGGCCGCGAAAAAGAAGCGGTCATCTACCAGCTTTCCGTCTTAAAAGGCCTCAACACCCGTAATTTTGCCATCGCCTACGAACCCGTGTGGGCCATCGGCACGGGAAAAGTCGCGAGTAAAGAACAAATTGCACAAATGCACGCGTTTATTTACAGCGAAGTGTTGTCAATGTGCGGCAGCGATGCTATAGTTCGCGTTCTTTACGGCGGCAGCGTCAACGAAAAAAACGCCGCCGAAATATTCGGCGTACCGCATGTGGACGGTGCATTGGTAGGCGGAGCATCGCTTTCCTACGAATCTTTCGCCGCCATTGTCCACGCAGCCGAACAAGCCTGAAATTATGGAAGCATTCAAAACCCTGATTATGATTTTAAACGGCTTTGCCGGCCTCACTGTTATCCTGCTCGTTCTGATGCAGCACGGTAAAGGCGCAGATGCCGGGGCTACTTTCTCAGGAGGCAGCGGCAGTGCCCAGGGCGTATTCGGTTCTGCTGGTAGCAGTAACTTTCTTAGCCGCAGCACCGCCATCGCCGCAACCGTATTTTTTGCCACCTGCTTGGCTATGACTTATATATACAGCCACTCGGGAAAACGGCAGATAGATTTCAGCAACGTGCAGCAAAGCGCACCTGCGAAAACACAACCGGCAGTCCCTGCGGGAAATGCCGGAGAAACAAAAAAATAGTTCCCTTTACAGCCGACATGGTGAAATTGGTAGACACGCTATCTTGAGGGGGTAGTGATCCTAGATCGTGCGAGTTCAAGTCTCGCTGTCGGCACCAACATGAGAAAACAGCCCAACTTTTCGGGCTGTTTTTTTACGTCTAACGCCGTAAACCAAACGCCCGATACACAAGGCTTTGCGCCCGTTTCTCTATTCCCTTTTTTCCGTCTTGACCGTCCGCCGCCTTCCGTTTCCGGTTGTCAGAATTTTCCCGCCCGCCGGTCTGCCGCTTTGGCTTTTTGTCTGTTTCAGGCTTCTTTCCCTGACAGATACGCTGCCAGCCCGCGTTCGCGCAATACGCAGCTGGGGCACTCGTAGCAGCCGCCGACGATGCCGTTGTAGCAGGTGTGGGTGTGTTCGCGGATGTAGTCGAGGCGGCCGAGCCGGTCGGCCATTTCCCACGTTTGCGCTTTGGTGAGGTACATCAGCGGCGTGTGGATTTGGAAGCTGTAATCCATTGCCAGATTGAGGCTTACGTTCATGGATTTGACGAACACGTCGCGGCAGTCGGGATAACCGGAAAAATCGGTTTCGCACACGCCTGCGATGATGTGGCGTATGTCCTGCCCTTTGGCGTAAATCGCGGCGTAGAGCAGAAAGAGTGCGTTGCGGCCGTCAACGAATGTGTTGGGCACGCCGCTTTCGGCCGTCTGAATGTCGGCGGTGTCGTCCATCAGCGCGTTGCGGGTAATCTGTTGCATCAGGCTCAAATCGAGTACGGTTTGTTTTACGCCCAAATCCTGCGCGATCCATTGTGCGCGTTCGAGTTCGACGGCGTGGCGTTGGCCGTATTGGAAGGTGATGGTTTCGACGTTTTCGCGGCCGTAGGTGTCGATGGCTTGGAAAAGGCAGGTGGTGGAATCTTGGCCGCCGGAGAAAATGACGAGGGCTTTTTGCGGGTTCATGGAAACAGTACCGGTGTTGGAAAGCGGCGGATTATAGCGGGTTTGGCGGCGGGCGCTTATCGGCGTAAAATGCGCGGCTGGTTTGACACACAATCAAAAGAGGAAAAATATGTTTTGGGCGATTATATCGGCGTGCTCCATTGTGGTGGCCGTTCTGGTGGTATGGGTGAACGCGAGTGCTTTCGGCATGGAGGAAAAGGATCATAAGGAGTTGTCGGATTATGAAAAACGGCTCGGTTTGGGGCCCGCTCCGACGGTGAAAAAAGAAGGAGAGCAGGGCGAATAGGCTTTGCACAGGTTTGAGGCCGTCTGAAAAACTGTTTTGGCAGTTTTTCAGACGGCCTCATGATTTTGGCTGCGCCGAAGCTGCGTTTTCAGATGGCCTTACGGTTTTGGCTGTGCCGAAGCTGCGCTTTCAGACGGCCTTACGGTTTTGGCTGCGCCGAAGCTGTGCTTTCAGACGTCCTCACAGGTTTTCAAACCGCTTCTATGCCGCCCGCAACGATGTATTTCATTTCCAGATATTCGTCCAAACCGTAGCGCGAGCCTTCGCGGCCGATGCCCGACTGTTTCACGCCGCCGAAGGGGGCGGCAGCGTTGGAGAGCATGCCGGTGTTGGCGGCGACCATGCCGTATTCGAGGGCTTCGGACACGCGCACGAGGCGGGCGGCGTCGCGGGTGTAGACATAGGCGGCCAGGCCGTATTCGGTGTCGTTGGCCAGGCGCACGGCTTCTTCTTCGTGCTCGAAACGGAACAGCGGGGCGAGGGGGCCGAAGATTTCTTCGCGCGACACGGCCATGTCGGGTGCGGCGTCGGCGATAACGGCGGGCGGGAAGAAGAGGCCGTTTGAAAGGCCGCCGCACAGGAGTCTGCCGCCTTTGCCGGCGGCGTCGTCGAGCAGGCGGCGGACGTTGGCGGCGGCGGCTTCGTCGATCAGGGGGCCGATGTCGGTGTCCGGCCGCATGCCGTCGCCGGTTTTCAGACGGCCTGCGGCGGCGGCGAATTTGGTGGCGAACTCGTCGTAGACGCCGCTTTGGATGTAGAAGCGGTTGGCGCAGACGCAGGTTTGTCCGGCGTTGCGGAATTTGGCGGCGATTGCGCCCTGCACGGCGGCGTCGATGTCGGCGTCGTCAAAGACGATGAAGGGGGCGTTGCCGCCGAGTTCGAGCGATACTTTTTTGACGGTAGTGGCGCACTGTGCCATCAGTTTGCGGCCGGTTTCGGTCGAACCGGTGAAGCTGAATTTGCGTACGCGCGCATCGCCCGTCAGCACGCCGCCGATGGCGCGGGAATCGCCGGTGATGACGTTGAACACGCCTGCGGGTATGCCCGCGCGTTGCGCCAATTCGGCCAGGGCGAGGGCTGAGAGCGGGGTTTGCGAGGCGGGACGGACGATGAAGGTGCAGCCTGCGGCCAGGGCGGGCGCGGCTTTGCGGGCGATCATGGCGTTGGGGAAGTTCCACGGGGTAATCGCGGCACACACGCCGACGGGCTGGCGGATAACGGTGATGCGCTGGCCTGCGTTGAGGGCGGGGATGGTGTCGCCGTACACGCGCTTGGCTTCCTCGGCATACCATTCGACATAGGATGCGCCGTAGGCGGTTTCGCCTTTGGCTTCGGAGAGCGGCTTGCCCTGTTCGGCGGTGAGGATGGCGGCGAGGGCGTCTTGGTGCTCGGTCATTAAGTCGAACCAGCGGCGCAGGATGCGGCTGCGTTCGGCGGCGGGGCGTGCCGCCCAGTCTTTTTGCGCGGCTTGGGCGGCGGCAACGGCCGCCAGGGCTTCGGCTGCGCCCATGTCGGGCACGGCGGCGATGGTTGCGCCGTTGGCGGGGTTGGTGACGGCGATGGTGCGGCCGTTGTCGGCGTCGCGCCATTGTCCGTTTATCAGGCATTGGGTTTTCAGCAGGGCATCGGCGGCGGACATGGTTTTCCTTTCTCGTTTGGTAGGCTGCTTTCAGACGGCCTTTCGGGGTGGGCCGTATTCGCGTGGGACACGTTGTACGGTTCGGCAAAAAAGGCCGTCTGAAAGGGGTTCAGACGGCCTTTTGTTTATGCGGCGAGGGTGCGGGCGAAGAGGATGTTGTCTTCCAGTTCGATATGGTCGGCCAAGTCGTCGGCAAACTGTTTGGCCAACGCGAAAAGCTGCCGCCATTCTTCGGAGGCGTTTTCGGGCGGGGTGAAGTTGTCGGTGACGGCGGCAAGTTGGCCGATGGCGCCCTGGTGGTCGCCGTGTTCGTGCATCATCATGCGGATGGGCATGGCCGCGCCGCTGCCTGCGCCGTTTTCGATCATGGGGAAGAGGATGCGCTCTTCTTTCATCATGTGGCTGAGCAGCTCGTTTTGGATGGCCTGCACGAGGGGGACGAAGTCTTCGGGGAAGTCGGGGTGGCTTTCGGCAAGCTGTTCGCCCTGTTCGATCATGTCGGCAAGCTGGCTGCGGTGGGTTTCGTGGTAGCGGGGGACGATGTGGGCGGTGATGTCGTTAAGCGGGGCGCTCTGCCAGGCGGTGAGGTCGGTCATGGTCGGTGTCCTTGTGGTTTTGCCGCTTGTGGCGCGGCTTGGTTGGAAAGTTGCGGATTATAGGAATGTTTGCAGACGGGGGCAAATGAGGCCGTCTGAAAAGAGAAATATGGTTTCAGACGGCCTTTTGCTATGAAGAACGCGGGTGGTGTTCGTCGACGATGGTTTTCAGGCGTTCGGCGGCGACATGGGTGTAGATTTCGGTGGTGGTGATGTCGGCATGGCCGAGCAGCTGCTGCACGACGCGCAAATCGGCGCCGTGGTTGACGAGGTGGGTGGCAAAGGCGTGGCGCAGGCCGTGCGGGCTGAGGTGGCGGATGCCGGCGGCGGCGGCGTGTTTTTCGACGATCATCCAGGCAAGCTGGCGGCTGATGCCGACGCGTTTCTGGCTGACGAAGATTTCGTCGCGGCGGGCGTCTTTTAACAGCTGCGGGCGGGCTTCGGCCAGATAGCGTTCGAGCCAGTAAACGGCTTCTTCGCCCATGGGGACGATGCGCTGTTTGCCGCCTTTGCCGAGGGTGGAGACGAGGCCGCGTTGCAGGTCGGCTTCGTTCAGTGTCAGGCGGACGGCTTCGCTGACGCGCAATCCGGTGGCGTAGATGAGTTCGAGCAGGGCTTTGTCGCGCAGGCCGTGGGGGGTGTCGGTGTCGGGGGCGGCGAGCAGGGCGTCGATTTGCGCTTCGCCGATCAGGGGCGGCAGGGTTTTTTCGCGCTTGGGCGAGGTGAGGTGTTCGCAGGGGTCGGCATTCAGACGGCCTGTTTCGAGCAGGCGGCCATAGAGCCTTTTGCAGGCGGAGAGGGCGCGGGCTTGCGAGCGCGGGCTTTCGTTGGGATGGTAGACGGCGGCGGCAAGGTCGCTGCTTTGTGCGGAAAACCAGTCCAAACCCTGCTCCGCCAGCCGCGCGGACACTTTGGCGAGGTCGCGGCGGTAGGCGTCGAGGGTGTTTTGGCTCAGGCGCTCTTGCAGCCAGAGGTGGTCGAGCAGCTCTTCGACGGGGTCGTTCATGGTTTCAGACAGCCTCTTTGCCTTGCAGGGCGGCGAGCACTTCGGCGGCGTGTCCTGCGGCTTTGACTTTGCGCCATTCGTGCGCGATGCCGCCGTTTTTGTCGAGTACGAAGGTGCTGCGTTCGATGCCGTAGGACTCTTTGCCGTAGAGCTTTTTCAGTTTGATGACGTCAAACAGGCGGCAGACGGTTTCGTCGGCGTCGCTCAGCAGCTCGAAATTGAAGCCCTGTTTGGCGCAGAAGTTTTGGTGCGATTTGACGCCGTCGCGCGAGATGCCGGCGACGGTGTAGCCGAGTTTGGCAAACTCGGGCAGCAGGGCGTTGAATTCCAGCCCTTCGGTGGTGCAGCCGGGGGTGCTGTCTTTGGGGTAGAAATAGAGGACGAGGGGCAGATGGTCGGCGGCGCGGAAGTCTTGGCCGGAGGAGGAAGGCAGGGTGAAGTCGTATTTCATGATGTGTCGCGTGGAAGAAAAAGCGCGATGGTAGGCCGTCTGAAAGCGGCGGGCAAGTTTTTAAAACCTGTTCAGGCGGCCTACTTATCCACAGTTTACCTATCTTAACGCTTGACTTATCCACAGACCGCCCTATATAGCGTGCCATGACAAAACTGCCCTTTATCAAGGAGACCCTATGAGATTCGACAAATTAACCGCCAAATTCCAACAAGCCCTTGCAGAAGCTCAGAGTTTGGCGTTGGCTGCGGACAGCAGCTATCTGGAAGC
>CAMURX010000028.1 GCA_947097615.1 uncultured Neisseria sp.
GGCCGTCGGCAGCAGCAGCGCGAGCGCCGAGGCGGCCAGCACCGCGAGCACCGCCACGCGCTGCAAAATGCACAGCGGACAAGGGTTCAGCCCCATCACATATTGGGCGAAAAACGAACCCGCCGCGGCGGCGGCGGAGAGCAGGAACACAACAAACAGGACGGTTCGGTAGGATTTCATGACAGGACAGACGGAAACGGACAAAACGGGCGGATTATACGCGATTCGGATAAAGAGGCCGTCTGAAAATCAAGAGGCCGCCTGAAACCTCGGATTCGGCTTTCAGACGGCCTTCGGGTGCAGGTATCCGGTCTGTACACTTTGGCGCAGGAGAGGGGCAGATGCGCGATGGGATTGGCGGTTTCAGACGGCCTTCCGGATTTCAGGTTGATTTAAGGCCGTCTGAAACCCGTCGGGCAACAGCGTTGCCTCTCCCGCCGTTGCGGCAGCTTTCGCAGGACATCGGCGAAACGCAGTTCTGCGAACTGCCACCCCCACCCCGACCCTCCCCCGCGCAAGCGCAGGAGAGGGGGTAGGTGCGCGGCGGGATTGGCGGTTTCAGACGGCCTACCATTTCCCCGTAAGGCCGATGCGGAACGTCCGTCCCAGTGCGGGCATGAAGGAGCGGCTGAAGGGGTCCATGTAGTAGCGGTTGGTGAGGTTGGTGCCGACGAGTTCGGCGGTGAATTTTTTGTTGATGCGGTAGCGGACGTAGGCATCGACAACGGTGGTGGCCGCCCAGCGCATATTGTCGGGGGATTCGTAGGTCAGGTTCGCATCGTAGTATTTGTTGGCGTCGCGGATAAAGTCGCGGAAGGCGGTGATGTAGTTTTTGTGGACGTCGTTGTGCCAGTGCAGGCGGGCGCCGAGGTCGAGTTTGCCGTTCAGCAGGCGGGTGCCCAGTTCGGCGTCGGCCGACCAGCGCGGCTGCTGCATGGAGACGAGATAGCCGTTGAAATCCATGCCGCCGGGGACGCATTGGGGTATTTCAACAGGGGTTTGCTGCCGCCCGATATCAGGTGGCCGGTAAGGGTGTGGTTTTCGACTTGGGCGGTGGCGTGGCAGACTTCGTTACGGATGGTGCGGATGAGGCCGAGGCTGCCGTAGTAGCGGCCGCTGTCGAAGCGGGCGGAGATTTCCGCGCCGGTACGCAGCTGTTTGTCGTATTGCTCGAATTCGAGGTTGTCGTTGCGGTCGATGATGTTTTTGGTGGTGTTGCGGAAGTAGTTGATGCGGAAATCGGCTTTGCGCATTTTGGGGAAGAGGCCGGTGAGGTCGTTTTTGGCATAGAGCGCCTGCCCTTGTCGGGTGTTGAAGCGGCCGTCGGTATTGGGCAGGCTCTCGTCGAGACCGGGGCGGTTCGGCCGCGAGCCTTCTTTCCATCTGTCGTATTCGTTCGACCACGGTATGTCAAACCAGACGATGTCGCCCGGCACGCCGCCCGAGGAGTTGGTTTTGGAATTGGTGCGTGTTGCCCAAACGGAAGCTTGCAAATCGATCCAGCGGTTTTCGGGTTTCCAGGTGTAGTCGATGTTGTAGGCGCGCTGTTTCACCCATGCCTGCAGCCATTCGGCGATTTTGTTGAGCACGCTGTAATCCTGCCGCTGAAGATGCGCGAGGGCATCACTTCACCGAAGGTGGTGTCGGTGTGGCGGATGCCTAGTTTGATGCTTTGGTTGCCCGGCAGGCGGAAGGTGGTTTTGCCCAGCTAGGATTTGGTTTCCAGCGAGGTGTTGGCCACTTCGCCGCCGGGGGTGTAGAAAATGCCGACAAGCGTAACATCGGGGCTGATCGAATCGCGTTCGGAGAGCAGGATTTCTATGTTTTTCTTGTTGTCGCGTGTGCGGTAGCCGTAGCGTTGTCCGCCTTTGGTGCCGGAAAAATAGTTGCCTTTTTTGCGGTAGGCATAGGCGATCATGGCGTCGAAGTTGTCTTGTTTGGCGGCGGCAATGCGGAAGGCGTTGTCGTTGCCGAATTTGTGTTTGCCGGAAAAACGCGGGTCGAGGCGGTTGGTGCCGTCGGCATAGAGCCGCCACATGCCGCCTGCGGCGTATTCGGGATTGGGCAGGGTGCGGTAATCGACGTTTTCGGCGTACACTGCTTTGCGCGGGCTGATGGAGTTGGTTGAGGTTTCGGTTTTGACTTCGAGGCCGTATTTCTGCCCTTCGGGCACGATGTCGTCGGCGTCGATGGTTTTCATCGCCACCGAGCCGCCGATGCCGCTTTTGGTGCCTCTGTTGAACGAAGGCCCTTTTTCGACATAGACGCTGCTGACGATATTGGGATCGACGTAGTTGCGGTTGCTCGCGCCCGCCAATCCACGCCAAACGGTAATCGCCTGCTCGGTGCCGTCGATGGTGACGGGAATGCGCCCCTGCCCCTGTACGCCGCGCACGTTGGGATCAAGCGCGCCGCTGTTGCGCGAATCGCCGCTGTACACGCCCGCCATGCCGCTGAACAGGTCGGACACGGTGTTGCCTTTGAAGGTTTCGACTTCTTCTTTGCCTTTGTAGAGGTTAACGATGCCGCGCGAATAGACGCGGTCGCGGCCGGTTTCGTGTTTGTTGCGGTTGCCTTTGACGACAACGGTTTCGAGGGATGAGGATTCGACGGCGTCGGCGGCTTTCTGTTCCCCCGCAGCAAAGGCGTGGGATGTGTCCAAGAGGGCGATGCAGGCGGCGAGGGTTTTTAAACGGGCTTTGTCCATGAGATTGTCCTTGCAGAATCAACGGTTTTAAATACGCGAATCAGTATGATTTATTTTTATAGGTAGATTATACTCAACTTAACAAATCAAAACAAAATTCGGGAATATGCGAGGTTTATGCAGGGAGGCGGGCAGGACGTGTTGCGCAGCAGCGCACGCGGGTTTTTGGGCTTGGCGGGGAGGCGTTCGGGCAGATGAAAGGCCGTCTGAAAAACGGGTTTCAGACGGCCTTTTGCCTGCGGCGGATTTACATTTCGATGCCGTGTTCTTTGAGCAGGGCGGCGATTTTTTCCTGTGTTTTGCGCTGTTTGAGCAGGGCGGCGATTTGGTCTTTGAGCTGGTCGAAAGGAGGGGCGTCGGCGGCCTGTTCGACGGCGGCGATTTTCAGCAGGTAGAAGCCGCCTTGGAAGGGGACGGGCTTGCGGCTGATTTCGCCGCGCTGCATGGGTGCGGCTGCGGCGGCCAGTTCGGGCGGCAGTTCGGCCAGGGCGACGGGTTTGGCAAGCTGCGCCTGTGCGGGGTTGGGGTGGCGCTCCATCAGTTTTTCGAAGCTGAGTCCTTTGAGCAGCAGCTGTTGGGCGGCGAGGGCTTCGGCCTCGGTGGGGAAACCGACCTGTTGCAGTTTGACGGCGCGGGTCTGTTCGGCGTAGGCGGCACGCAGTTCGGCGTCGTCTACGGTGACGGTGGCGGCGAGGTGGTCGGCGTATTGGTCGGCGTAGAAGCGGGCTTCGGCGTTTTGCCAGCGGGCGCGGACTTCGGGTTGTTTGTCGAGTCCGGCTTTGAGGGCTTCGGCTTTGAGGATTTCGTCGGCGGCCAGGCTTTTTTCGATTTGGGCGCGGATGTCGGCAGGGGGCTCTCCCGCGCCTTCGGGCGCCATTTCGGTCATTTGTTTGAGGAGGACGTCGATGCGGGCGCCGTCGATTTTGGGGGCGGCCGCGGCGGCGATGCCGGCGGCGGCCAGGGCGATGAGGGTGAGCAGCGGTTTGTGTTTCATGGTGTGTCCTGTGGGTTTATTTGGCCGGGGTGATGGTGGCTTTTTGGTAGAGGCTGCCGACGGCGTTTTCGAGTTTCTGCTGCATCATGTTTTGGGTGATGCCGGCTTTGACTTGGTCGAAGGCGGGAATCTGCATGGGGCGGCGGTCGTTGATGTAGAAGACGCCGTATACGCCGTTGCCGTTGACGGGTGTGGCGGTGAACTGGCCTTTTTTCAGGTCTTTGACGGCGGCGTAAACGGGCGGCGCGGCTTTTTCGAGGTCTTTGAGGGCGTCGTATTCGCTGTTGATGCCGCCGTTTTGTTTGGCCGCGGGGTCGGCGGAGTATTTGCGGGCGGTGTCGGCGAAGGTTTTTTTCGCTTTTAGGTCTTTAACAGCTTGTTCGGCATCCGCTTTTTTCGGGGTCATGATTTCGCCGAGTTGGATTTGTTCGCTGCCTTTGTAGTAGGCCTGCATTTCGTCGTAGGTTTTGCGGGCGTCGGCTTCGCTGACGGGCTGTGTTTGGACGATGTGGGCGGCGAAGGCTTGGTTGAGCAGCTCGTTTTGGAAGTCTTCCCATTGTTGTTTGAAGCCGGCTTTTTTGTCGTCGCCGACTTTTTGCGCGGCTTTGCGGGCGTTTTCGGAGGCGGTTTTGAATTCGGCGCTCTGGTCGAGTTTCAGACGGCGTGCTTCTTGGGCAACCAATATGCGGGTGACGGTGTCGCCGAGCAGCTCGTCGCGGATTTCGGGGCTGTCGGGGACTTTGGGGTTTTGTGCGCGGATGAGTTTGACCTGGCGGTCGATTTCGCTGCTGTCGATTTTGGTGCCGTTTACCGTTACTAGGGTTTGCGCGGCCAGGCTGCCGGAGAGGGCGGTGATGAGCAGTGCTTGGGCAATGTGGGTTTTTTTCATGGTTTTCTCGCTTTGGGTGGGTCAGTTGAAAAATTCGTCGGGGGTGAGGGCGCGGATGGCGAGGGCGTGGATGCGGCCGGCTTTGAAGAGGGCGTCGAGCGGTTCTTTGACCATGCGCTGGCGTTGAAGGCGCGGCAGGCTCTCGAAAGCGGCGCTGACGATGAGGACGCGGTAGTGGCCGCCGCCTGTGTTGCCGGCGTGCCCCGCGTGGAGGTGACTTTCGTCGGCAAATTCGAATACGTCGGGATGCAGGTGCTGCAAGGCCGTCTGAATTTCCTGTTCCATGCCCGCCCCGTTATTTGAAAACGGCTTTGTAGGGTTTGATGAGCATTTCGGCGTAAACGCCCGCTTCGACGTAGGGGTCTTGCTCTGCCCATTCCTGCGCGGCATCGAGCGAATCGAAGGCGGCGATAATCAGGCTGCCGGAAACGCTGTCGGGATCGTCGGGCATGGGGTTGGGGCCGGCGGTGAGCAGGCGGCCTTCGGCTTGGAGCTGTTCCAGCCGCGCCAGATGGGCGGGGCGGGCTTGGGCGCGGGCTTCGCGCACGTCTTCGTCGTCGGTGGCCAAGAGCATGTAGTATTGTTCAGTCATTTTTTTGTTCCTGCGTGAGGTGGCGGCTCAGGTAGATGCCCTGTGCCAGAAAGAAAAGAAACATCAGGGTGGTGGAACCGAAGAATTTGTAGTTGTTCCAAACGGCTTCGCGTTCGGCGGTAAAGGGGTAGGCGACGGCGAGGTTGATGGCGCCCATCGTGGCCAGAAAGGCAATCCATGCGGCCGTGAGCTTTTTCCACACCGCGTCGGGCAGCTCGATTTCCTTGCCCAAGAGGGCGCGCAGGCCGTTTTTCTTCATCAGCGCCGCTGCTGCCATCGCCGCCGCGCCGCACCAGAAGAGCAGGGTGGGTTTCCACATGATGAAGGTGCGGTCGCCCGTGAGTATCGTTGCGCCGCCGAAGACGACTATCAGCAGCAGGCTCAGCCACTGCATGGTTTCGAGGCGGCGGAATTTCCACCATAAAAACGCCGCCTGGGCGATGCCTGCGGCAACGGCGACGGCTGTCGCCCAAATAATGTTTTTGGTGAGGATGTAGGTCAGGAAAAAGAGAATGACGGCAATCAGGTCGGTTGCTGCTTTCATGTGCAAAATGGCGGCAAAATGAAAACCGCCATCATACAGACCCGCGCTTTTTTTTGCACCTGTTTTGGCCGCAGCCGAAACGGAAAAAACGGCCGTTCGGCAAAGATGCGTGTGCAAACAATCGCATGATAGACACATGAAAAAGGCATAAGCGTCATTTTTATCGTGTTAAATTTGGCAAGAATGTGCAATCAAAGCTATGATACGCGGCTGTAAAAGCCACGCGGCCGCAATCGCGCCGCAGTCAAAGAGGGATGAATTTTGAAAGCGAACAGTAAAATTAAGCTGATAGCGTTGTCCGTATCGTTGTTGGCATCATCGGGAGCCCCGGCCGCGCTGGGCGGGTTGCGCGTCAATTCCGGTTTGGGCGAGCCGTTTTCCGGCACTGTCACCGTCACCGGCAAAGAAGCCAAAGAGCTGCTCAAAGGCACCAAGCCCGCCTTTTCAGACGGCCGTCTGAAAGCCAATGTGCGCAAATCGGGCAACGATGCCGTGGTCAGCCTCAGCTCCGCTGCCGCCATCAAAGATCCCGTTATCGTCTTCCAAATGAGCGTCAAAGGCCAGTCGCGCCAGTACACCGCCGTGCTTGACCCCGCCAGCCCGAAAGCGAAAGCCGCCGTGGCGGCGCAGGCGAAAAAGGACGAGAAAAAAGAAGAAGCAGCCAAACCTGCGCGCGAAGAGCAGAGCAAAGCGAAAGAAAAAGCCGCAGCCGAAAAAGACAAGGCTGCCGAGCAGGCTAAAGCACAGCGGCCGTCTGAAAAGCCGTCCGAGCCCAAGCAGCCTGCGGCGAAAACGGCAGAACCCGGCCGCCATACCGTTCGGCCGGAGGAAACCCTCTTTATCATTGCCGACCAACTGCGGCCGGACAATATGTCGCCCGACCAGGCTGTGCGCGCGCTGATTAAGGCCAACCCGAAAAAACTCGGCGGCAACCCCAACCGCCTGCTGGCTGGTACGGTGCTGACCCTGCCTGCTGGGTTCAAGCCGTCTGCGGCCATGCCTGCTGTGCCGTCCGAAAATGTCGAAATCAAAACGGCAAAAACGCCTGCCGAAAAAGCCAAACCTCAGCCGGAAGCGCCTAAGCAGGAAGCCGCGCCCGAAGCGGCCAAACCCGAGCCGGAAAAAGCCGTTCCGGATGCGACGGAAAACACCGTAGTACCGCCGCAAGATCAGGATGTGCAGAGCGCCGAAACTGACGGACAGCAGAGTGCCGAACCTGAATCTTCCGAGCCTGCTCCCGCCGCCGAAGACGCGCAAAGCGCACAGCCTGCCGTGCAGGAGTCTGCCGAAACCGAAGAGGAGAGCGAAGGCGGGGGCCTCCCGTGGAAATGGGTGCTGGCTGGCGGCCTCGGCCTGACCGTTTTGCTGCTGCTGGCCAAGCTGTTGCTCAACCGCAAAGCCGCGCCCAAAGCCGCTGCGGCGGAAGAGGAAGAATCGCCTTTCGACCAGCAGGACGGTATCCGTCTGCACCAGCCCGTTGCCAAACCGGAAAAGCCGAAAGCGCCGATTACCAAAAACCAGGCAGCGGAAGAAGAATTTACAGATGATGATGTCGAAGACGATATTGTGTTCTTCGACAACACCGACAGCGGCGACATCGGCCGAACCGAAAGCGAGGCCGACTTCGATCTGAATCTCGGCGCACTTGATCTCGATCAGCAGCAGGCCGGCATCATGAGCAGCGCGGTAACCGATGACGAAGAAACCCGCCGCCGCGCCAATGCCGATTGGGACAGCATCGAATCGACCGAAAGCGTGTTTGAGCCCGACGAGTTTGCCGTCAAAAAGCCCGAACCCGCTCCGCAGCCTGTCGAGCCTGCTCCCGTTGCCGCCAAACCTGCTGTGGCGGCTGCGGCCGAGGCTGTCGGCTTTGCCAAGCCCGCAGCCGACACAGTCGCAGCGCAAATTTTTGAGTCGGAATCTTTCGCAGTGGAATCCCCGGCGGAAGAAAAACCTGCCGCCACTTCTTGGGCAACTGCCGGATTTGCCCGCTCCGAAGCCCCGCTTGAAACCGAACTGCCCGCATTTGCGACCGAACCCGTTGCTGATGCAGGCGCCGTAGTAGAAGAAACCGTTTCTTGGGCGGGTACGGGCGGCGCTGTTGTCGAAGAAGAGCCCCTGGCCTTTGCCGTTGAAGAATTTGCCGTCGAGCCGCAGGCCGCAGCCGAACCCGCATCTGTCGCGTTTGTTGAGGATACGGTTCCGGCGGCCTCTGCCGACGAAGCCGCGCCGCTGGATTTCGATTTGGAAAGCGTGGCTGTCCAGCCTGTTGCCGAAGCGGATGAAACCGTCGAAGTTTCTGTTGCCGGCCCCGAAGCCTTCGCCGTAACCGAACCCGTTTTGGACTTTGTCCCGGCCGACGAAGCGCTTGAAACGGCATTTTCGGGAGAAACGGCAGAAGTGGCGGAAACCGTTGCCGTTGAAGAGCCCGCACTTGCATTCGATATGCCGGAAGTGTCGTTTGATGTGGTTGAAGCGCCTGCCGAGCCTGTTCAGACGGCCGATCAGCCCGCAGCGGATCTGTCGGACTTCGGCCTTGTCGATACTGCGGAAACTATCGCACCCGCGGCCGACCTGTCGGGATTCGATGTTGCGGAAACCGTGGAAACCGTTGCGCCCGCAGCCGATTTGCCCGATTTCGGCCTAGTTGAAACCGTGAAAGCCGCGGCACCTGTCGGCGATTTTGCCGCGTTTGCCGAGCCCGAACCTGCGGCGGAAGTTGCGCTGCAGATCGAGCCGGAAACCGTTGGTGTGGCCGAAGCCGAGCCTTTGGCCGATCCGTTTGCCGCTGCCGAATCGGCGGCCGAACCCGTTGTCGAAGCGCCGCAGGCATCCGCCTCCGATTGGCAGGACGATGCGGAAATCGGCTTGGCCGACACGGTCACCTTCGATGATTCCCAGCTTGAAAGCGCCGACGATCTGGTTATCGATTGGGGCAGCCTTGATGCCGCACAAGCCGCCAGCGCAGACAAGCCCGCGTTTGTTTCCGAGTCGGTCGGCATGACCGCGCCGTTGGAAGCCAAATACGAATTGGCCGAGATGTATATCGAAATCGGCGACCCCGATGCGGCGCGCGAAACGCTGTACGAGCTGATTGAAGAGTCCTCCGGCGAAATCCAGGCCAAATCGAAAGCGCTGCTGGCCAGTATCGGCGGCTGATGCCTTTGCCCGAATGAATAAGCAAGCCCGAACGTAATGTTCGGGCTTTTTTTGTTTGGGGCGGATGCGGTTTGGGGACGCGCTCGTTTGCCGTTTTGCGGGCAAGAGGCCGTCTGAAAATCCGTCATGCTGCCGTTTGTTATGGTTTGAACGGCGGCATTTTTCTTTTGTTTTGCTGTTTGTCCGTCTGTTTTCCTGTGGGCAGGAAATCAAACAATATTTTCTTTTTATTCATTTGCTTGCTTTCTTGTTGTAAAAAATTTGCTGATGCGTCGTAAGGATTCGGCGGTATGGCCGTCTACTCGTGCATGATGTGACGAAAAGGATATTTGCAATGAAACAAACTTGTTTGTGCCGCAGTACGCAGGGATTGGGGCAGGGCGTTGCGCTGCTGGCGCTGCGTCTGTTTGCCGCCTACGAGTTCGGAGAAGCGGGCTTGGAAAAATGGCGCGGCGAAAACTGGTTTGCCGACATCCGCGAGGCGTTTCCGTTTCCTTTCGATCTGCTGCCTGCCGGTTTGAGCTGGAATCTGGCGATGGGTGCGGAGCTGCTGGTGCCGCTGCTGCTGGTGTTCGGCCTGTTTACGCGCTTGGGCGCGGCGGCTCTGATGGTGCTGACGGCGGTGGCCTGGTATGCGGTGCACGCGGGCAACGGCTACAACGTTTGTGACAACGGTTATAAAATGGCTTTCATTTATCTGCTTCTTTTGTTGCCGCTGCTGTTGCAGGGCGCAGGCAGGTTTTCGCTTGACGCGCTTTGGGCGCGGCGCAGGCAGGCGGTAGACAAGCCGTAAAGAATACAGGCCGTCTGAAAAGGGGCGCAAAGCGGTTGCACTTCGTTGAGGCTTCTTTCAGACGGCCTGCACAGGCTGCCGGCCTTCTCCGGCATACGTTCGCTTTTTTCGTTTTTAATTTTTATTTCAGGAGTATGACCATGAAAAAAACTTCTTCTTTGGCCGCTTTGGCCGGTGCATTGGCATTGTTGGGCAGCCAGGCTGCCGTGGCGCATGACGGCCACGCGGTTCAGGGTGAGGCGGCTGTGAAAACCGCTGCCAAAAAATCTGCCGAAGGCGCTTGCGGCGAAGGCAAATGCGGCGCTGCGGCAACTGCTAAAAGCAAAGCCGCCGAAGGCAAGTGCGGCGAGGGCAAATGCGGTGCCGCGAAAAAACAGGCGAAAAAGCCGGTGAAAGCCAAAGCCGCCGAAGGCAAATGCGGCGAAGGCAAATGCGGCAGCAAATAAGCTGACGGAGGCCGTCTGAAAGATGGAAACGGCCTTTCAGACGGCCTCAATCCGAGTATGTTTATCCCAAGCCGCCACAAGAGGTTTGCAGTAAGCATGTTTGATTGTCAGGAGACAAAAATGAATGTTTTGCAAGGTGCCGGACTCGGCTACAAACGCAGCATGGCGGCGGATTTCCGCCACCGCCTGCCCGATGCGGACGGTATTAATTTCATCGAAGCCGCGCCGGAAAACTGGCTGCGGATGGGCGGCGCGGCGCGGCGCGATTTCGACAGCGTGGCCGAACGTTTTCCGCTTGCCTGCCACGGCCTGTCGCTGTCGCTGGGCGGCCGCGATCCGCTGCGTATAGATTTTCTCAAACAGATTAAAGACTTTATCCGCCGCTACCGCATCGGCTTTTTTTCCGAGCACCTGAGCTATTGCGACCACAACGGCTTTGTTTACGACCTGCTGCCGCTGCCCTTCACCTGGGAAACGGTGCGCCACACCGCCGCACGCATCCGCACCGTGCAGGACGTGCTGGAAATGCGCATCGCCGTGGAAAACACCTCCTACTACGCGCACAGCCCGCTGGCCGAAATGAGCGAAGTCGAGTTTCTCAACGCCGTTGCCCGCGAGGCCGATTGCGACATCCATCTTGATGTGAACAATATTTACGTCAACGCCGTCAATCACGGCCTGCTCGCGCCGCGCGACTACATCGCCCAAGTGGACGCCGGCCGCGTCACCTATATGCACATGGCCGGGCACGACCGCGAGGCCGCCGACCTGCTGATCGACACCCACGGCCAGCCCGTGTGCGACGATGTGTGGGACTTGTTCGCCGACGTCTGCCGCCGCCTGCCGCGCAGTGTGCCGACCCTGCTCGAACGCGACAACAACCTGCCGCCCTTCGCAGAACTCGAAGCCGAAGTCGCCCGCATCGCCGCCATCCAACAGCAAACCGAAAGGGAGCGCCGTGAACACCAAGCCGCATGAGAGGCCGTCTGAAAACCCCGCCGCCGCCTTCCAGGCCGCCCTAGCCGACCACGCCCGCGACGCCGCCCTGCCGCCGCCCGCAGGCATCGCCCCCGAGCGTCTGGCCGTTTACCGCCGCCTGCTGCTCAACAACCTGCGCAGCTTTCTCGAACTCTGTTTCAGCGGCAGCAGCGCCTTCATCGCGCCCGAAATGTGGCAGCGTCTGCAAGAGCGCTTCCTCATCGAAGCCCGCCCGCAGTCGCCGTTTTTCAACGATATTCCCAAACAGTTTCTCGACTACGTCGCCGCCAAGCCCGCGACAGAAAGGCCGTCTGAAAACATCCTGCACATGATGGCCTTTGAAACCGACCTGCTGCACGCCGAAACCGCCGAACAGAGAGAGCCGCTGTCCGCATGGAACGCCGACACCGTCCTGCAATGGGCGGCGGGCGCACGCCTGAAAGACTACCCCTGCGACTTCGTCTCCTCCGAGCTCGAAACCGTCGACGCGGACACCCCCGCCTCCGTCCTCACTTGGCGCGACGCGACCGGCACGGTATATTACCGCGCCCTAGACGGCGCCGACCGCTTCCTGCTCGCCCACTTCCAAGAAGCGCAAAGCGACACCGTCTCCTCCCTCGCCGCCAAACTGGCCGCACTTTCAGACGGCCTCGACAGCGCAACCCTCAACGGCCTGATTGCCGAATGGGTGGAAGCCGGCGTCTTACTTCCCGTGTCCGAACCCCCTTTATGACCCGAACCGACCCGCAAAACTTCGGCGGCGAACTCGCCGCCATGCGCCCCGACATCCTGCGTTTCGCCACCGTCCAACTGCGCGACAAAACCCTGGCCGAAGACCTCGTGCAGGAAACCCTTGCCGCCGCCTGGGACAAACAAAGCCAGTTCGGCGGCAAATCCGGCGTCAAAACCTGGGTCATGGCGATTCTGAAAAACAAAATCACCGACCACTTCCGCAGCAGCCGCGCCACTCTCAGCCTCGACAGCCTGCAGGAAGAAAACGAAGCCATAGACCAAGCCTACCGCGCCTGCTTCGATTCAGACGGCCACTGGCTCGAATCCGCCGCCCCCGCCGCCTGGCACGAACCCGAAAGCAGCATCGAACAGCAGGACTTCTTCCGCATCCTCGAACACTGCATGGACGGCCTGCCCGCCGACACCGCCCGCATCTTCTACCTGCGCGAAGTGATGGGCATGGACGTCGACGAAATCTGCCGCGAGTTTGCCATCAGCAAAGACAACTGCTACGTCATCCTCCACCGCGCCCGCAACGGCCTGCGCCGCTGCCTGCAGATACACTGGTTCGACCTGCCCGCGTAAATATTTATAGCGAGTCAAAATGAAAAAGATACAAGGCAGCAAGCCGCAGACAGTACAAGCAGTACGGCCAGGCGCAGCAACGCCGTAGGTTTTTTATTTTGACTCGCTAGGGTCTGTTGACATTCAGCTTGCGAGACGGTTTTTTGAGTAAAAAATGCCCGAATGCAAGGAAAAAAGCACAGCAAGGTTGGACACCTTGCGAGCATTTTTGACGCGGCAGGCGGGTATTTTTTGCCAAAAACACCGCCGCAAGGCTGATTGTCAACAGACCCTAATAAAGGAAAAACCGATGCTCAAATGCCGCCAAGCCTGCCGCCTGCTCTCCGAAGCGCAAGAC
Source organism: uncultured Neisseria sp. (assembly GCA_947097615.1). GTDB lineage: Bacteria > Pseudomonadota > Gammaproteobacteria > Burkholderiales > Neisseriaceae > Neisseria. Next base: position 12,757 of record CAMURX010000028.1, read on the forward strand.
CGCCGCCTCACCCGCCGCGAACGCCTCGCCCTCGCTTACCATCTCCTTATCTGCGTCCACTGCCGCCGCTACCGCAAACAGCTCGCCTTTCTGCGCGACAAGCTGCAAAAGTGGCAGAATAGGGAATAGGGCAACCGGTTTGCGGGCGCGTTCCGCATCCGTTTTGCCGCAAAAAGGCCGTCTGAAAAACCGCGACAGCGGTTTTTCAGACGGCCTTTTTCAGACGGCCTTTTTCAGACGGCCTTTTTCAGACGGC
>CAMURX010000029.1 GCA_947097615.1 uncultured Neisseria sp.
CACCAATTTTGTCAGCGCGACCGCAATGGCAGCATTGGGTTTGTCCGATTACGCTTGGCTATTTTTGGGCGCGGGAAAGAATTTTTCATCAACAAAGCCATCGGCTGGGCATTGCGCGATTACAGCAAAACCAACCCCGAATGGGTGCAAGACTTTATCGACCGCCACCGGCACAAAATGGCCAAACTGAGCCTGCGCGAAGCGGGGAAATACCTGCCCGTCTGAAAGACTGCCTGAAACTCTGTTTAAGCTGCATGCAAAGGAATTCTCATGTCTATCCAATCCTGCATCCGCTACACCGTTCCTGCCGACATCCAAACCGTGTGGCGCACCGTTACTTCATTGACAGACTATGCATGGCGCAGCGATTTGGCAAAAATCGAACGGCTGGACGACACACAGTTTGTCGAGCACACCCAATCGGGCACGGCCACACTGTTTCGCGTTACCCAAACGCAGCCGCCGCATTTATGGGCGTTTGACATGGAAAACGACTATTTTTCCGGACATTGGACGGGGCGTTTTACCGCATTGGACGACAACCGCACCGAGTTGGATTTTGCCGAAGACATTACGCTGAAAAAACGGCTGCCGCGCTGGCTGGTCAGGTTCTATCTGTATAGACAACAACAGCGATACCGCCGCGATTTATGCCGCAAATTGCAGAACGTCTAAGCATGCAAAAAAAAGCATCTCTTGTAGGCCGGGCGGTGTTTTCGTTCTTTATCCGCACTTGCTTTGAGGCCGTCTGAAAAGCGTTCCGGCTGCGGTGAAATGCGTTTTTCAGACGGCCTCTTTGTCCGCAAACGCCGCCAGCACCCGTTTTACCGCGTCCGCCTCTTTCAGCGTGCGCACGGCGTCGAACAAATCCCGCGCCTGCGGCTCGGCCTGTTTCATCATCCCCAACCACTGTTTCAGGCGGGCGACGGCGTATTTTTCGCTGCCGTGCGCCGCGTCCAGACACAAATCCACAAACAGCCGCATCCATTGCAGCGTTTCGGCAAACGCCATTTCCGGCGCGTCTTCACCGTTTTCATACGCCTTGATCTGCCGCGCCAAACCCGGGCGGATGACCGCGCCGCGCCCGATCATCACGCCCGCGCAGTCGCTTTCACGCCGAATGGCAAGATAGTCCTGCAAGGTGAACACGTCGCCGTTGGCCGTTACCGGAATGTCCACCGCTGCGGCGATTTTTTTCACCCAAGCCCAGTGCGCGGGCGGCTCGTAGCCTTCGACCTTGGTGCGGGCGTGGACGGTGAGGGCGCAGGCGCCGCCTTCGGCGATGGCCTGCGCGTTTTCCAGCGCCAGCGATTTGTCGTCGAAACCGAGGCGCATTTTGCCGGTGAGCGGGATGTGCGCGGGCAGGGCGCGGCGCAGGGTTTTGACGATGTGGTGCACGCGCTCGGGTTCTTTGAGCAGCACCGCGCCGCCTTGGTGTTTGTTGACCGTGGGCGCGGGGCAGCCGAAGTTGAGGTCGATTTTTTCCGCGCCGAAGCGCACGGCTTCCAGCGCGTTGGCCGCCATGTTTTCCGCGTCGCTGCCCAAAAGCTGGACGGTGCAGGGCACGCCCGAGGGTGTGCGGTTGCCGTGTGCCATTTCGGGCGCGTGTTTGAGCCAGGTGGCGCGGGAGTGGACGGTGTGCGTGATGCGGACGAACTCGCTGACGCATTCGTCGAAGCCGCCGATGCGGGTGAGCAGGTCGCGCATCGGCGCGTCGGCCAGCCCCTGCATGGGGGCGAGTATCAGGTAGCACGGGTTGTCGGTCATGGCGGCGAGGGAGTCGGAAAAAGGGGCGGATTATAGCCCGATTGGCGCACGGCCTTAATCTGTTTTGTCTGCGGCATGGAGGTGTCGGAATAGAGAAGGCTATGAGGCCGTCTGAAAACGGGAAGAGACGGTATGCGCCGCGATGCACGGAATGTTCAGACGGCCTTAATCTGTTTTACCTGCTTCACGGAGGTGTCGGAACAAAGAGGGCTATGAGGCCGTCTGAAAGCGGGAAGAGTCGATATGCGCCGCGATGCGCGGAATATTCAGACGGCCTTAATCCGTTTTACCTGCTTCACGGAGGTGTCGGAACGGAGTGGTGCTGTGAACCCGTTCCCATCTATGCGGACATGATGTTTCTGAAAACGAAGCGCCAACGAAGTGAAAACCGGTGGGGCAGATGCAAAGAGGCCGTCTGAACGCGCTGGGCGTTTTCAGACGGCCTTTTGTGGCGCAGTTTAGGAAGCGGTTCAGCTTAGCGCGTGCGTTTGTAGAAGGCCATGTTCTGCTCGGCAGCGTCTTGCGCCAGCTCGCGGTTTTGGCGGTAGAGGTCTTTGTATTTTTCTTGCAGCTGTTCGTCGCTGAGGCCGTTGTCCTGCTCTTTGATTTGGATTTCAAAAAGTTCGATGTCGGTTTGGAATTTTTTAATCCACAAATCGCGCAGGGCGGCGGTTTCTTTGTCCTGCACTTTCAGATCTTGCAGCTTGGCAACGGCGTCTTGGTAAACCCGGATATTGCTGCGGTAGATTTCGACGGTGAGGCGGTTGCGGCGGGCTTGGTCGGCGGTTTTGCGGATTTCTTCGACTTTGCGGCGCATATCGTCGGAATCGAGATACAGCGAGCTTTGCGTGCCGATTTCTTCTATGGTTTTGAGCAGCAGCAGGGCGTCGGCTTTGAAGGCGGGATCTTCCTGTTTGCGTGCGGCTTCTGCGGACGGGGCGGAGGCGCCGTGCGGCGCGGCTGCTGCGGGAGCGGGAGACGATGCGGACGGGGCGGAGGCGGCGGGCGCGTCGGCCTGTTGCGGCTGGCAGGCGGCCAGGGCGATGGCGGAGAGTAAAGCGCTGAGGGGCAGGGTGGGTTTCATTTTTTGTTTTTTCTCTTTCTGTCGATAGGTTGCGGGAGAAGGGAAATCCGGCATTGCGCCTTGACGAAGCCTGAGGCCGTCTGAAAAACGCGCTATGCCAGGGCTGGGGTTTCAGACGGCCTATTCTTCGCTGCCGTCTTCGACGCGCACGCTGTGGTCGATCAGGCCGGAGCGGACGAAGGCAGCGGCGCCGGAGGATTTACTGTCGGAGAGGCGTTGCAGGTAAGCTTCGTCGATGTCGCCGGTGCGGTAGCGGCCGCTGAAACAGGAGTCGTCGAAGCCGTCGATGGCGGGATTCATGCCGAGTATGACGTTTTCGAGGTCGGCGAGGTTTTGGAAGACGCAGCCGTCGGCGCCGATTTCGGCGGCGATTTGGGCGGCAGTGCGGCCGTTGGCGATGAGTTCTTCGCGGGTGGGCATGTCGATGCCGTAGACGTTGGGGTAGCGCACTTCGGGGGCGGCGGAGGCGAAATAGACTTTTTTCGCACCGGCGGCTTTGGCCATTTCGACGATTTCGCGGCTGGTGGTGCCGCGCACGATGGAGTCGTCGACAAGGAGGATGTTTTTGCCTTTGAATTCGCTGTCCATCGGGTTGAGTTTCTGGCGCACGGATTTTTTGCGCGTGGCCTGGCCAGGCATGATGAAGGTGCGGCCAATGTAGCGGTTTTTGATGAAGCCTTCGCGGTAGGGTTTGCCGAGGTGGGCGGCCAGTTCCATCGCACTGGGGCGGCTGGTGTCGGGGATGGGCATGACGACGTCGATGTTGTCGAGGCTGATTTCGCTTTTCACTTTTTCGGCGAGGCTGACGCCCATGTTGACGCGCGCCTGGTAGACGGACACGCCGTCGATAACGGAGTCGGGGCGGGCGAAGTAGACGTATTCGAACAGGCAGGGGGTGAGTTTGGGTGCATCGGCGCATTGGCGGCTGTAGAGCCTGCCGTCGTTGCTGATGAAGACGGCTTCGCCGGGGGCGATGTCGCGCACGAGTTCGTAGGCGAGGCTGTTGAACACGACGGATTCAGAGGCTACCGCCCAGTCGGTCTGCCCTTTTTCATTGATATTTCTGCCCAGGGCGAGCGGGCGGATGCCGAAGGGGTCGCGGAAGGCGAGCAGGCCGTAGCCGGCAATCAGGGCGACGACGCCGTAGGCGCCGCGCACGAGTTTGTGCAGGCTGGAAACGGCGTTGAAGATGTGATCGACGGACAATTCGTGACTGCTCGACGCGGTCACTTCGCGGCGCAACTCGTGTGCCAGTACGTTGAGCAGCACTTCGGAGTCGGAGCCGGTATTGACGTGGCGCAGGTGTTTGTCGCACACGCTTTGGTAAAGCTCGTCGGTGTTGGTGAGGTTGCCGTTGTGCGCCAGCACGATGCCGAAGGGGGAGCTGACGTAAAACGGCTGCGCTTCGGCCGTGCTGCCCGCATTGCCTGCCGTGGGATAGCGGACGTGGCCGATGCCGGTGTTGCCGGTCAGCTCGCGCATATTGCGGGTGCGGAACACTTCGCGCACCATGCCTTTGCCTTTGTGCATGTGGAAGGTCTGGCCTTCCAGCGTGGCGATTCCCGCCGCATCCTGCCCCCTGTGTTGGAGCATTTGCAGGCCGTCATACAATAATTGGTTTACCGGTTCGTGAGCCACCAGGCCGAAAACACCGCACATCGCTTCGTCTCCAAAAAGTTAGTATTTGATTTTGCCCGCCAGATAATCGGGCAGATAGGGAACGGCCAATTCGGCCGCGCTCTCGAAAAAGGGGGCGCTTTGCGCGCTGCGCCAATCCTCGCTCTGCGGCAGGTCGGTAAAGGCGCATACCAGCACCGCCAGCGTCACCATCACGCCGCCGCGCAGTGTGCCGTAGAACGTACCGAGCAGGCGGTTGATGCCGCCCAGTCCCACCGTCTTTGCGCCGCCGGTCAGCAGTGGGCGCAGCAGCGACATCACCAGCATCACGGCGGCAAAGGCGGCGACGAAACCGGCAGCGGTGGCCAGCACGGGCGGCTGTATCACCGACAAAACCGACGCGCCCAGCGGGGCGGCGGCGATTTTGGCAACGGCCAGCGCCAGCAGCCAGGTGATAAGCGACAAAAGTTCGCTGATGATGCCGCGCACGGTGGCGGACACCGCCGACAGGGCGATGACGGACAGGGCGAAAATATCGAATAGGGACATAGGGATAAATCGGAAAAACGGGGAAGAGGCCGTCTGAAAAGGCGCTTGGCTCTTTCTGACGGCCTCTCGGTCATTTGCCCAGCACCACCGCGCCGTCCAAACCCTGCATTCTGATGCGGGCCAGTGCTTTTTGCGCGGCTTCCTGATTGGGGAATGAGCCTGTACGGACGCGGTAGACTTTGCCGTTTGCGGTGTCCGCTTCGCTGATGGAGGCGCTGTATCCGGCGTCGGCCAGGCGCTGCTGGATTTTTTTCGCCTGCTCCTGCGAGCGGTAGGCGCCTGTTTGAATCATGGCGCGGCGGCCTTTTTGGTTTTCCAAAACCGCCTGCGGATCGGACTTGGCGGACTTGCCTTTATTGTCGAGAGCCTGCTGCGCCCGGTTGTCGGCCTTTTTCGCCTCGGCCTGTTTTTTCTTCTGCTCGGCAATGCGTTTTTCTTCGGCTGCTTTTTTCGCTTCGGCCTGCTGCTTCTCGACTTCCTGACGTTTTTTCTGCCCGGCCAGGCGTTTTTCCTCAGCCGCCTTTTTCGCTTCGGCCTGTTTTTTCAACTCGGCCTGACGTTTGGCTTCGGCCTGCTGTTTTTCGGCTTCCTGCCGTTTTTTCTGTTCGACCAGACGTTTTTCCTCAGCCGCCTTTTTCGCTTCGGCCTGTTTTTTCAACTCGGCCTGACGTTTGGCTTCGGCCTGCTGTTTTTCGGCTTCCTGCCGTTTTTTCTGTTCGGCCAGGCGTTTTTCCTCAGCCGCCTTTTTCGCTTCGGCTTGTTTTTTCAACTCGGCCTGACGCTTGGCTTCGGCCTGCTGTTTTTCGGCTTCCTGACGCTTTTTCTGCTCGGCAAGACGTTTCTCCTCAGCCTGTTTTTTGGCTTCCAGTTGCTTTTTCTGATCGGCTAGGCGTCTTTCTTCGGCCTGTTTTTGTTCTTCCCGGCGTTTTTTCAGTTCCGCCAAACGTTTTTCCTCGGCGGCCTGTTTGGCTTCTTCGCGTTTTTGCGTTTCGGCAAGGCGTTTTTCTTCGGCGGCTTTGCGTGCTTCGGCACGTTTTTTCAATTCCGCTTCTTTGCGCGCTTGGGCAAGCTCTTCCTGTTTCAGGCGGGCTTCGCGATCGGCGGCGCGTTTTTCTTCGGCGCGGCGTTTGCGCTCTTCTTTGCTGCGTTCTTCAGCCAGTTTTTGTTCTCGAACGGCTTTTTCTTCGGCGGCAATGCGCTCGGCTTCGGCGCGGCGTTCCGCTTCTTCGCGCTGTTTTTCCTGTGCAAGCCGTTTGGCTTCGGCGGCTTTCTCGGCTTCTTTGCGTTTGGCTTTTTCCGCTGCCTGTTTGTTGGTGTTGTTGATGGTGACGACGGGTTCGCTGCCGCGGTCGTAGCGGGCGGGCTCGGCTTTTTTGACGATGGTGCGCACCGAGCCGTCGGCATCGGTCTGCTCGACGCTTTCCTGTCCTTCTTTCAGTTCGTATACGGGTTTGGCTTCTGCCGGCTTGGCTTCGGGAACAGGGTCGGACGGCATTTCGAAGGTGTCGTTGGCGGCATCGTCCTGTTCGGCGGACGCGCCTTCGGGGAAGATGGGTTGCGGCGTCAGCGTTTCCGGTTGGGCAAAGGCGGGAGGCGCGGGTTCGGCGGAGGGCTCTTCGCTGCCGACTGCCGCGCCGAATACGATGCCTGCGACGACAACCATGGCCGACGCGCCGACCAGGCGGCGGCGGTTTTTGCGTTTGAGCTGCTCGTATTCGTTCATGCTGTCCAGTCGTTTGTCTGCCATTTTGCTTCCCGTGTGTGTTATTGCGCGGCGTGGTGTCCCGTCGGTTTTTCGCTGAGGGTCATGACTTCGGCTACGGTGTGGAAAGAGCCGAAAACGGCGATTCTATCATTTTCCGTACTGTCGGCAAAAGCGGCATGGTAGGCGTCGGCGACGCTGGCGAAGGTGCGGATTTCGCCTATACCGTGCGCCTCAAGTTTGGCGGCGATCTCTTCGGCGCTCATGCCGCGCGGCAGGTGCAGGGGGGCGGCGTACCAGATGTCGAACTGGTCTTTGAGGATGTCGATAACGCCGTCTATGTCTTTGTCGGACAGCATGGAAAACACGGCGGTGCGTTTTTGCGCGAAGGGCAGGCCGATCAGGCTTTGGCGCATAGCGCGGGCGGCGTGGGGGTTGTGGCCGACGTCCCACACGGTGATCGGGCGGCCGGGCAGCACTTGGAAGCGGCCGGGGTTTTCCGCGCCCAAAAGGCCGCGTTTGATGGCGCCGACGTCGATGGGCAGTCTGCCGTTGAGGCATTCGACGGCGGCGAGGGCGGCGGCGGCGTTGTGCAGTTGGTAGCCGCCGCGCAGGGCGGGCATGGGCAGGGCGTTGCGGTTGCGTTTGAGGCCGTCTGAAAACAGGCTGCTGCTTTCGGGATGGAAGCGGAACGACCATTGCTGGTTTTCCAGTTTGACAAAGTCGAAGTCGCGTTTGGCGATCAGCAGGTCGGTGTTTGTTTGGCGCGCGTGTTCGACGAGCGACTGCGGCGGTAGGTTTTGGCCGATGACGGCGGGGCGGCTGCTGCGAAAGATGCCGGCTTTTTCGTAGCCGACCTGTTCGACGGTGTCGCCGAGAAAGGCTTGGTGGTCGAGGTCGACGCTGGTGACGACGGCGACGTCGCCGTCAAAAACATTGACGGCGTCCAAGCGGCCGCCGAGGCCGACTTCGAGAATCATGATGTCGACCTGTTCGCGGATGAAGATGTCGACGGCGGCGAGGGTGTTGAATTCGAAATAGGTGAGGGAGATGTCGCCGCGTGCGGCTTCGATGCGCTCGAAGGATGCGGTGATGAGGCCGTCTGAAACGGGCTCGCCGTTGAGGGCGATGCGCTCGTTGTAGCGCAGCAGGTGGGGACTGGTGAGGGTGCCGGTTTTGAAACCGGCTTCTTTGTAAATGTGCGTGAGAAAGGCACAGACCGAGCCTTTGCCGTTGGTGCCCGCCACGACGATGATGGGGCAGGCGGGGTTCAGCGCCATGCGCCGTTTCACTTCGCCGACGCGTTCCAAGCCCATGTCTATCGGGCCGTTGCTGTGGGCGGTTTCCAAGTGGGCAAGCCATTCGGTGAGGGTTTTCATAATCTGCTTTCGTGTTTGATAAAAGGCCGTCTGAAAAGCTTTGCTCAGGCGGCGGAAGGTTTTCAGACGGCCTTAGCCAGCTCTGCGCGCATGGCGTCGATAACGGCGCGGTAGTCGGGTTGGCCGAAAATGGCCGAACCGGCGACAAAGGTGTCTGCGCCTGCTGCGGCGATTTCGGCAATGTTGGCGGTTTTGACGCCGCCGTCCACTTCGATGGCGATGTGCCGCCCGCTGCGTTCGCGGTAGCGGTCGAGCAGGGCGCGGGTTTGGCGGATTTTTTCCAGTGTGTGCGGGATAAAGCTCTGGCCGCCGAAACCAGGGTTGACCGACATCAGCAGCACCATGTCGAGGCGGTCGAGCACGTTTTCCAATACGGAAACGGAGGTGGCGGGATTGAGCACCAGCCCGGCTTGGCAGCCGTGTTCGCGGATCAGGCTGAGGCTGCGGTCGACATGGCGGCTGGCTTCGGGGTGGAAGGTAATGATGTCGGCGCCCGCTTTGGCGAAAGCGTTAATCAAATCGTCTACCGGTTCGACCATCAGATGCACATCTACCGGCACGGAGGCATAAGGTTTGATGGCGGCGCACACCATCGGGCCGAAGGTGAGGTTGGGCACGTAATGGTTGTCCATCACGTCGAAATGGATCAGATCCGCCCCCGCTTCGATAACACGGGAAACTTCTTCGCCCAAACGGGCAAAATCGGCAGATAAAATGCTGGGGGCGATACGGAATTTGTGCATGGGTTCCTCTGTTGTCGGGCGCTGCCCGTTTTGGATTTTTTCAAACGGCATAAAAAGCGGCGCGATTGCATTTTTGCAACATAAAATTCTGCCGCACGGCATTTTGCGGGCACAATGTCATAATATTCAGTCAATCACGGTTTGTTTTACGCAAGTTTACGGCTATTATACCGCGATTGACGGGCTGTTCCTTTATATTTGCGCCCTGATTTTCCCTGCCTGTCAGACCAAGCCGAGAACGAACAAAGTGCTTACCTATCTATCACGCCGAATGCTCCGCGCCGCTGCCGTTTCCGGCTTTTTGTGCGGCCTCTCGCCCGCAGCTTTCGCGCTGACCATCCAAGATTTCCACACTAACTGCGACATCCGCCAACTCAATCTGTCCCGCGAGCAATACGACGAGCTGCGCATCCTGCGCGGCGAATACAAACAGGCGGTGGAACGCCTGGTTCAGAACAACCGCCGCTCCGAACGCAGTCGGCGCGACAATCTGCTGCGGATTTTGTCCGCACCGCAGTTCGACGAGCGCCAGGCGCACCGCTATGTTGCCGAACGTTATGAAAACGGCTTGCAGTTTGCCGTTGATGAGATGGCCGTCCAGCATAAGTTTTACCAGCTGCTTAATCCCGCCCAGCAAAGGCTGTGGATTCAAAAGTGCCTGCAATAAGCGGTTCGGATAATGAATGCGGCCGTTTAGGCAAAACAGGAAAAGCCCGATTTTGATCGGGCTTTTTTGTATGTCACGCCTGCCTTCAATGATGGCCGCAGGGCGTGGATTTGCTTTGTTCGCGCAGGGCTTCGGCGGCCTGTTCGTCGGCGTGGTAGCTGGAGCGCACCATCGCGCCGCAGGCGGCGTTTTGGAAACCTTTGCCGTAGGCTTCGCGCTCGAACTGTTTGAACATATCGGGCGTAACGTAGCGCAAAACGGGCAGGTGGCCGTCTGAAGGCTGCAAATATTGGCCGATGGTAATCATTTCGACATTGTGCGCGCGCATATCGTCCATGATTTCGCGCACTTCGTCGTCGGTTTCGCCCAAGCCGACCATGATGCCCGATTTGGTGGGAACACCGGGCTGCATTTCCTTGTAGCGGCGCAGCAGTTCGAGCGAGTGTTTGTAGTCCGCGCCCGGGCGCGCCATTTTGTACAGGCGCGGATGGGTTTCGAGATTGTGGTTCATTACGTCTGGAGGGGTTTCGGCCAAGATTTTCAGGGCAATGTCAAGGCGGCCGCGGAAATCGGGTACAAGAATCTCGATTTTGGTGTGCGGGCTGGTTTGGCGGATGGCGGTGATGCAGTCGGCAAAGTGCTGGGCGCCGCCGTCGCGCAAATCGTCGCGGTCAACCGATGTAATGACGACGTAGCGCAAATTCATGGCGCGCACGGAGTTGGCGAGGTTTTGCGGTTCTTCGGGATCGAGCGGGTTGGGGCGGCCGTGGCCGACGGCGCAGAAGGGGCAGCGGCGGGTACACATGTCGCCCATAATCATGAAGGTAGCTGTGCCCTTGCTGAAACATTCGCTGATGTTGGGGCAGGCGGCTTCTTCGCAGACGGTGTGCATTTTCTGTTCGCGCAGGATGTCTTTAATCTCAAAGAATTTTTTCGGATTGGGCAGCTTGGCGCGTATCCATTCCGGTTTTTTCAGTTTTTGTTCGGGCTGGACGACTTTGATGGGGATGCGGGCGGTTTTCGCCGCGCCGGTGTGTTTGACGCCTTGTCGGTTATCGAGGGGGTTGGTGGTTTCGGTACTCATGGTGTGTCTTTCTTTTTGGTTTTCAGACGGCCTCAGTCGCCAGATTTTTGTCCAGCAGCGCGGTCAGTTTGTCGGCCACGCCGGCAAGGGTGGGGCAGGGGCTGACGAGATCGGCGATTTGCGTCATTTGCAATCCGGCATAGCCGCAGGGATTGATATGGGCGAACGGTGCCAAGTCCATGTCGACATTGAGGGCGAGGCCGTGGTAGACCGAGCCGTTTTTGATGCGCAGGCCGAGGGAGGCGATTTTTTTGCCGTCCACGTAAACACCGGGGCGCTGCGGGTCGGCAGCCGATGCGATGCCGTAAGCGGCGAGGGTGGCGATGATGCTGTTTTCCAAGGCGGAGACGATGTGGCGGACGCTGGTTTTGCGCCGTTTGAAATCGATCATGGTGTAGACGACGAGCTGGCCGGGGCCGTGGTAGGTAATCTGGCCGCCGCGGTCGATTTGGACGACGGGGATGTCTGCGGCATCCAGCAGGTGTTCGGCCTTGCCCGCCAAGCCCTGTGTGAAAACGGGGTTGTGTTCGACAACCCATAATTCGTCTTCCGTATCGACGCTGCGGCTGTCGTTGAAGCGCTTCATGGCTTCGAAAACGGGTAGGTAGTCGCGGCGGCCGAGATCTACGGTTTTCATCACAACACCACTTTCACCAGCGGGTGCGCGGTCAGGCTGCGGTAGATGTTGTCGAGGTGTTCTTGGTTTTGCGCCTGTACGGTAACAGTGGCGGCAAGATAGTTGCCGCCGCTGCTGGGGCGGCTGGCGATGTGTGCCTCCGTGGTATCGGGGGCGTGTTGTTGCACGGTTTTGAGGATTTCGGGCAGGAAGTCGGGGTGTTGCGCGCCCATCACTTTGATGGGGAAGGCGCAGGGGAAATCGATGAGTTTTTCTGTTTGCGGCGTCATGGTTTTATCCTGGTTTGTTTTCAGACGGCCTGTATGGTGCGGAAGGGGCCGTCTGAAAAACAGTGGGGCGTATTCTAACGCAATCGGGGTGCAAAGTCTGCCGCGAGATAAGTTTCAGACAGCCTCTTTTCAAGTCTTGAAAAAAACACCGCCAGCCCAATTTGGCGGCCTTGAATTTGGTAAAGGAAGAAAAAACTATGGCTAAAACACAATTCTCAGAAGACTACCGCGCCCTGGCCCTGCTGCCGCTGCGCGATGTGGTGGTGTATCCGCATATGGTGCTGCCGCTGTTTGTCGGCCGTGCGAAATCGATTGCGGCTTTGGAAAAAGCAATGGAAAACGACGAGCCGGTTTTCCTTTTGGCACAGAAAAATCCCAACGACGAAGAGCCGCAGGCCGACGATCTGCACCAGATGGGTACGATTGCCAACATCCTGCAAGTGTTGAAGCTGCCGGACGGCACGGTGAAGGTGCTGGTGGAAGGCATCAGCCGCGCCCGCGCTCTGTCGGTGGACGGCAGCGGCGACTATTTCTTTGCCCAAGTGGAAGCTGCCGAGGAAGGCGTTTCCGAAGGCCGCGATATGGAAGCTCTGCGCCGCACGCTGCTGAACGAGTTCGAGCAGTTTGCCAAGCTGAACAAGAAAATCCCTGCCGAAGTGTTGGGCACGATTTCCGGCATCGAAGACAACGGCCGTCTGACCGACACCGTGGCCGCGCATCTGCAACTGAAACTGGAATTGCGCCAGGAGGTGCTCAACCGCGTGGATGTGGCCGAAAGAATGGAATTCCTGCTCGGACAACTCGATGCCGAGTTAGACATTCTGCAAGTGGAAAAACGCATCCGCGGGCGCGTCAAACGCCAAATGGAGAAATCGCAGCGCGAGTATTACCTGAACGAGCAGGTCAAAGCCATCCATAAGGAATTGGGCGAGGAAGACGAGCGTGCCGAACTCGACAAACTCGAAACGCAGATACGCGAAGCGGGCATGAGCAAGGAAGCGGAAGAAAAGGCGCTTTCGGAGTTGAAAAAGCTGCGGATGATGCCGCCGATGTCGGCCGAGTCCACCGTGGTGCGCAACTATATAGATACGCTGCTCGAATTGCCGTGGAAGAAAAAAACGCGCGTTATCAAAGATATTGCCAAAGCCGATTTGGTGTTGGATGCCGACCACTACGGTTTGGAAAAAGTGAAAGAGCGCATCTTGGAATACTTGGCCGTACAAAAACGCAGCGACAAGCTCAAAGGGCCGATTTTGTGCCTCGTCGGTCCTCCGGGCGTGGGCAAAACCTCGCTCGGCCAGTCCATCGCCAAAGCCACCGGCCGCAAATACGTGCGCATGGCGCTGGGCGGCGTGCGCGACGAGAGCGAAATCCGCGGCCACCGCCGCACCTACATCGGCTCGATGCC
>CAMURX010000030.1 GCA_947097615.1 uncultured Neisseria sp.
CGGCGGCGGGCGGTTTGTTGCTATGATACGGAAGTTCCGATATACAAGGTCGGATTCTCGAATCCGACGTTTCCCCGCAAGGGGAAAATCCGCGTTCCGTCACGCCGCTGCCGCCCCATGCCGCCCTTGCGGTCGGCTGTCGGATTCGAGAATCCGACCTGCGGTGTGCGTTGTCTGTTAAAGGCCGTCTGAAAACCCTGTTTCGGTTTTTTCAGACGGCCTTTTTTTGTTTTGGCGTTTTCAGACGGCCTTTCTGTGTGGGCGGGAGAGGTCTCGGCGCGTCAGCCGTGTTCGTGGCCTTCGTGGGCGCAGCCGCAGGCGCAGGCGTGGGCTTCGTGCCATTCGTCTTCGCTGCCGTCGAAGTCTTCGGCTGCGTCGAAATCTCCGTTTTCCGCCAGCGCGGCGACTTCGGCCAAATCCTGTGCACCTTCGACCCAGAAGCAGGGTTCGCCCTCGGCTGCGTCGGGCGGCAGGACGGCGGCTTGGCCGTCGTGCCAGGCGATCCAGTAGCCGTTGGCCGTCTGAAAAAAGCGGGCGTCGGGGTGGATGGTTTCGCCCTCCGTGCCTGCAAGCATGCGTTCGGCGATGTCGGTTTGGAAGGGGAGTGTGTTCATGTTGGTGTCTTTTCTATCTATACGGTTGGTCAAACGGGCTTTCAGACGGCCTTTGTGCCTGCGGAGGCCGTCTGAAAGCCTTCTTCGCGTGCGCCGTCGTTCAGAGCGATTTCGATTTCGCCGTAGTCCTGCGGCTGGCTGAGGCGCACCAGCCCTTCTTTGGCCAGTTCGAGCAGGGCGATGAAGCTGACGACGACGTAGGCCGCGCCTTGTTCGGCTCGCAGCAGTTCGGAGAAGCGGCAGGGGGCGTTTTGCAGGCGGCGCAGGATGGCGCTCATCTGCGCGCGCACGGACAGGGCTTCGCGCACGACTTGGTGGCTTTTGTTGTGGCTGGCGCGGGAGAGGATGGCGAGCCAGGCTTGGGTGAGGTCGGCCGTCTGAACTTCGGGCAGACGGGTTTCGACGGCGATTTCCAGCGGCAGATACGCCCAGGCGAAATCGCGTCCGGCACGCGGCAGCGCGTCCAAGCCCTGCGCGGCGAGTTTCATTTGTTCGTAGGCCAAGAGGCGGCGGACGAGTTCGGCGCGGGGGTCGGCGGCTTCTTCGTCTTCGACCTCGGGCGGCGCGGGCAGGAGCAGGCGCGATTTGATTTCGATGAGCACGGCGGCCATCAGCAGGTATTCGGCGGCCAAATCGAAACGCTGCGCTTCGATTTGCGCGATGTAGTGCAGGTATTGCTCGGTAATCCGCACCATCGGGATGTCGAGCACGTCGATGTTTTGCTTGCGGATCAGGTAGAGCAGCAGATCAAGCGGCCCCTGGAAGCTGCCGAGGACGATTTTCAGCGCGTCGGGCGGGATGAACAAATCCTGCGGCACGTCGCTGACGGGTTGGCCGAATATCCAGGCGACGGCGCTTTCAGACGGCCTCTGCGCGGCTTCGGTGCTCACGGCCTATCCCCGCCACCCGCCAGCAGGCGGCGGATTTGGGCGATGGTTTGGCGCGAGGCGGCGCTGCGCGTTTCGTCGGAGGCGTCGTCCGCAGCGGACACCACGCCGCACAAATGGGCGTAGGACAGGCCGAGTTCGCGCGAGAGCACGGCTTCGGGCATGCCGGTCATGCCGAGCACGTGCACGCTGTCGTTTTTCAGGCGGCGCATCTCGGCGCGGGTGGGCGTGCGCGGCCCTTGCAGGCAGCCGTAAACGGCTTCGGCCGCGATGGCGGTGTCTTGCGCGGCGGCGTGTTCGAGTAAGGTTCGGCGCAGGGCGGCATCGTAGGGTTCGGTGAAATCGGTGTGCACCACGCCGCACGCGTCGTTTTCAAAAAAGGTGGCGGCGCGGCCGCAGGTGTAGTCGATCAGATCGTGGGGCAGAACCAGCGTGCCTGCGGGCAGATCGGGATGAAGCGAGGTGACGGCGGACACGGCAACGATTCCGGAAACGCCGAGCGAGTGCAGCGCCCAGATGTTGGCGCGGTAGTTGATTTCGTGCGGCGCGAGGGTGTGGTTGAGTCCGTGGCGGGCGAGAAAGGCGATGTCGCGCCCTCCCGCGCAGCCGACAAGCAGCGGCGCGGAGGGCAGGCCGTAGGGCGTTCGCACGATGCGCCGCTCTGCGGTTTCGAGTTCGGGAATGCGTGAGAGGCCGCTGCCTCCGATAACGGCTAACATGGCAAAGTCCGTCGGAATAAAAAAGGCAGCATTGTAAACGAAGAGCGCAAAGGCCGTCTGAAAAACGCGGCGCACTCTTTACCGCAGGCGGCGCGGGCGGAGCAGCAGGCAGCGGCGGGTTTTCAGACGGCCGCAAAACAGCGTCCGCCTTTTCCGCTATACTCGCGCGCCACAGCCATTTTGCGGAGCTCCGCCATGCCCCCGTCTCTTGCCAATAAAAACAAACACGCCGCACCGCTTTTGGTGTTCGGCTGCGTGGTTTTCGGACTGGGCAGCCTGATTGTCCGCTTCGTGCCCGTGGGCGCGTATGCCGTGGCCTGGTGGCGGCTCTTGGTGGCGGGTTTCGTATTCTGGCTGCTCGCCCGCCGCTTCGGCCAGAAACTGCCGCAAAGCCGTGCGGCGGTGCGCTATGCCCTGATCTCGGGCGCGGCGCTGGGTTTCGATCTGGCGCTGTGGCACGAAAGCATCTACGCCGTCGGCCCGGGCATCTCTACTCTGCTCAACAGCCTGCAAATCTTTTTCCTCACCGCCATCGGCTTTTTCTTTTTCAACGAGCGCCTCGGCCGCATTCAGACGGCCGGGCTGCTGTTGGCCGTGTGCGGCGTGGCGATGATTGCCGCGCCTGAATCGGGCAGCAACGCCAAAGCGGCCTGGGGCTTTGTCAGCGGCATGGTTTCGGGCGCGATGCTGGCGCTGTCGATGGTGTTCGTGCGCAAAACCCAGCAGACCGAAGCTGCGCCGCTGTTTCCCGTGATGATGCTGGTGAGCGCGGGCGGCGTGCTGGCGCTCACCCTGCCCGCGCTGGTGTTCGACTGGGGGCGGCTCTATCCCGAAACGCCGCGCGACATCCTGCTGGTATTGGTTTACGGCGTGGTGATGCAGTGTTTCGCTTGGGGGCTGATTGCCTACGCCATCCCGCTTCTGTCGCTCTCGCTCACCGGCCTGCTGCTGCTCTCCGAACCCGTGGCCGCGCTGCTGATCGACTGCTTTTTGCTGGGCAAGCCGATAGCCGCCGTGCAGTGGTGCGGCGCCGCCCTCACCCTCTTTTCCATCTACCTCGGCTCGCTGAAAACGGCGCACTGAACGCGGCGGGCGCGTGCCGCCCGTTTCGTGTAGAATCGCGCCTTTTTCAAGGCCGTCTGAAAGCCGCAGCATCCCGATGAACCCCTTTGCCCAAGCCCTGTCCGCCGCGCTCGAATTGTGCGTCGCCTCGAAAGAAATCACCGAAAACGGCAGCAGCGCCGGTTTCTTCTACCGCGAAGCGCCCGTTTTCGACAACGACAGCGGCTGGCGCTTTTTCAGCGGCGACGAAAGCGACGAATACGCCGCCGACCCCGACAATTTCGCCGTTTGCCCGCTTGCCGACATCCTCGCTGCCTGCCCCGAAATCCGCCCCCTGCCCGCAGAACGCGAAGGCGCGTGGGAATGGAACGGCGAGGCCTACGTTCCCGCCGAAGGCTGGCAGCCGCAAAACTGAATCCCCGTTTTTCAGACGGCCTCTGTGCTTCATCGGGCCGTCTGAAACCGTTTTTTTAAAAAGGAAAACCCATGAACATCATCGAACCGAATCTCGACGGCAGCCAACTGCGTGTCGGCATCGTTCAAGCCCGTTTCACCAACGAAGTCGGCTCCGCCATGCTTGCGGCCGCCGTGGCCAAACTCAAAACCCTCGGCGTGCGCGACGACAACATCACCGTCACCACCGTGCCCGGCGCGCTGGAAATCCCGCTGGTGCTGCAATCGATGGCCGGCACGCAGCAGTTTGACGCCCTGATCGCCCTGGGCTGCGTTATCCGCGGCGAAACCTACCACTTCGAGCTGGTGTCCAACGAATCGGCCGCCGGCATCACCCGCACCACCCTCGATTACAGCATCCCCGTTGCCAACGCCGTGCTCACCACCGAAAACGACGAACAGGCGCACGCGCGCATCGTCGAAAAAGCCGAAGACGCCGCCGTCGTCGCCGTCGAATGCGGCAACCTCATCAACTTCTTCCTCGGCGAACAGGACGACTGAAGCCGTCTGAAACCGTCCGAATCCCGCCCGCAAAGGATACCCATGAAACCCAGCAGCCCCCGCCGCCGCGCCCGCGAATTTACCGTGCAGGCGCTTTACCAGGCCGCCGTCAACGGCACATCCGCGCCCGAAGTCGCGCAAAACATCCGCGAAGCCTCCGACTTCCGCCGCGCCGACGGCGAACTCTTCACCGCCCTCTTCTTCGGCGCGCACGCCAACAGCGGCGAATATATGCAGATCATCCGCCCCCTGCTCGACCGCGACGAAAAAGACGTCAACCCCGTCGAACGCGCCGTTTTGCTGATGGCCTGCCACGAACTTTCCGCCATGCCGGAAACGCCCTACCCCGTGATCATCAACGAAGCCATCGAAGTCACCAAAACCTACGGCGGCACCGACAGCCACAAATTCGTCAACGGCATCCTCGACAAACTCGCCACGCAGCTGCGCCCGAACGACCCGAAACGCAGCTGACAGCGCCCGATGCCGCAAACGGTATCAAAAAGGCCGTCTGAAAGACCAGAAACCGGACTTTCAGACGGCCTTTGCCGACGGCGGGTATGCGGGAAACGCGTGTATCGCTCTGCGGCGCGCACGGTTTCCCCATTTTGCGGGAAACCGTGCGGGCAGACAAAAGGCCGTCTGAAAAATGTTTTTCAGACGGCCTTTGCCGTACCTAACCCTGTTTCAACGCTTCCAGCAGCCTGCCGTGTATGCCGCCGAAGCCGCCGTTGCTCATTACCAGAATATGGTCGCCCGGTTTGGCGCATCGGGCGATTTCGGCGACGAATGCGTCAAAATCTTTGCCCACGTGCAGCTTATCGCCCAGCGGGGCGAGGGCTTCGGCTACGTCCCAGTCCACGCCGCCGGCGTAGCAAAACACTTGGTCGGCTTCGGCCAGGCTCGCGGGCAGCGCGGCTTTCATCGTGCCGAGTTTCATGGTGTTGGAACGCGGTTCGAGCACAGCCAGAATCCTTGCGCCGCCGATGCGCTGGCGCAAACCGGCCACGGTGGTGGCGATGGCGGTGGGGTGGTGGGCGAAATCGTCGTACACGGTTACGCCGTTTGCTTCGCCTTTGATTTCCATGCGGCGTTTGACGTTTTTAAACGCACTCAAGGCTTCGCAGGCCGTCTGAACGTCCACGCCTGCGTGGCGGGCGGCGGCAATCACGGCCAGCGCGTTCATGCGGTTGTGTTCGCCCATCAGGTTCCACGCGATGTGTCCGGCCTTTTTGCCTTGGAACAACACGTCAAACGCGCCACCGTCAAACACTTCGCCCACCTGCCAGCCCTCTGCCGTACCGAAGGTTTCCACGGGCGTCCAGCAGCCTTTGTCGAGCGTGTCGTGCAGGCTTTGTTCGCGGCCGTTGGCGGCAATCAGGCCGTCTGAAGGAATGGTGCGGACAAGGTGGTGAAACTGGGTTTGAATCGCGGCCAGGTCGGGGAAGATGTCGGCGTGGTCGTATTCGAGGTTGTTCAACACGGCCGTGCGCGGGCGGTAGTGGACGAATTTGGAGCGTTTGTCGAAAAAGGCGGTGTCGTATTCGTCGGCCTCAATCACGAAAAACGGCGATTTGGAATGCGGGTCTTGGCGCGGCGTTTGCGGCAGGCGGGCGGATACGCTGAAATTTTCCGGCACGCCGCCGATAAGAAAGCCCGGCGCGAGTCCGGCAAATTCGAGTACCCACGCAAGCATCGAGGCGGTGGTGGTTTTGCCGTGCGTACCGGCCACGGCCAGCACCCAATGCTTGTGCAACACGTTTTCCGCCAGCCATTGCGGGCCGGATGTGTAGGGCAAACCCCGGTTCAAAATGGCTTCCACCACCTCCATGCCGCGCTTGGCCACGTTACCGATCACATACATATCGGCCGGATACTGCTGCAACTGCGCCGCGTCGAAACCTTCATGTACGTCTATGCCCAAGGCTTCAAGCTGGGTACTCATCGGCGGATACATTTTCGCGTCGCAACCGCTGACTCTGTAGCCCGCCTCTTTGGCAATCGCGGCTACGCCGCCCATAAATGTGCCGCCGATGCCGATAATGTGGATGTGTTTCATGGTGGTTCTGCCGGATGGAAAAGGGCGGATTATAGCCCAAGCGTTTGTTGGGGAGGTCGTCTGAAAAAAGGCCGTCTGAAAAGCGGCGGGATGCTTTTCAGACGGCCTTAGGGCGTGTTGGCAATCAGAACTTGTAGTTCACGCTCAGACGGAAGTCGCGGCCGACTTCGGGCAGCGACGAGCCGTCGCGGGCGCTGCTGCGCTGGCTGTGCGGTTTGTACAGCTTGTTGCCGACGTTGTTGACGGCGAAGTTGACGTTCAAATCGTCTTTGCCGGTGGGCTTCCAGTTGGCGAAGATGTCGTTGACGCCGTAGCCCGCGCGTACGGTGTTGGTGCCGCCCGAGCCGCGCTGGCTGGTGCCGGTGTCGTAAACCGATTTTTGCACGTAGCGGCCGCGCCAGCCGATTTCCAGATTCGGGTTGTCGAAGCGGTAGCTCAAGCCGGTTGTCCAGGTGCGTCCCATCGGGATGGCGGTGACGATGGAGTCGAGGCTGGCGCCGGCCATTTTCGGCTTGTTGTAGGCCATGGCCGCGCGGGCAGTGAAGCCGTGCCATTTGTAGGCTGCACCCAGCTCGTAGCCGCTGTTTTTGAGCGTGCCGCCGTTGTAGTAAAGGTAATGGTCTTTCGTGGGTAGGTTTTTTACAGCCTGAACGTCTTTAATCTGCTGGTTGAAGTAGCTGGCATTCAGCGAGAGGGCGTTGTTCCAGTTGTATTTCACGCCGACTTCGGCATTGCGCGAGCGTTCGGCTTTCAAATCGCCGCTTATGTGGGAATAGCGGCCGCCGGAAAGGGCAACTTCGGTCAGGCGCGGGCTGCGGCTGGCGTAGTTCAGGCTGGCGTTGAGCGAGAGTTCGGGCGTGATGTCGTAAATCGCGCCGATGCTGGGGTTGACGTTGTGGCCGGACGCTTTGCCGTTGGAGAAGGTGGCGTTGAAGCGGTCGTAACGCAGGCCGGTGGTGAGGGTGACGGGTTCGATGTCCCAAATACCTTCGAGATAGAAGCCGGTATCGGTTTTTTTCTCTTGGTTGAGACCGGCTTTTAATGTGCGCGGCTCGGCTTCCTGATGGCGCCAGTTGATGCCGTATTTGAGGGTGTGGCGGTCAAACAGGCGGCTGTCGAGTTTGAGGTTGGCGCCGGTAGTGCGCACTTTGGCATCCAGCTCGTATTGGCTGCCGCTGGCTTCGTCTCGGTTCATCACTTTGCGGTACACGTTGGCCTGGGCTTGGCTGATGAAGCCGATGTTGTGGCCGAGGTATTCCAGGTTGGTGGTGTCGTGGGTCAGCGTGCGGTATATCGGGCTGTTGTTTTCGGTGTCGGGTACGCAGCTGCCGTCGGGATTGTAGATAATCGGGCCGCCGCGTCCGCGTGTTTTACAGGCTTGGGAGAAGTCAAACTCTTCGCGCAGGGCACGTGTACCGTAGGTTTTTTCCTGACGGTGGCTCAAGGTGAGGCGGTGGTCTTCGTTGAAGTTGTAGCTGATTTTGCCCAACAGGCCGCGTTGGCCGAGGGCGCTGTTGTGCACGCGGCTGCTGTGGTCGTGGGGCGCGTAGCCTTTGCCCGGTTTGTAGTCTTTTTCGGTAACCCAGTTGGCGGCCACCACGGCGTCGAAGCCGCCCGCGCGGCCGTAGGCGGAGAAGCCTCTGTTCCAGCCTTTGTTGCTCGACACGCCCGCATTGACTTTAAAACCGACATCTTGGCCTTCGCGCAGCAGGTCTTTGGCATCGATGGTTTGCGAAATTACCGCGCCGCTGGTCGCGCCGATGCCCGCAGAGGCCGAGCCTGTGCCTTTTTGCACGCCGATAACCTTCACCAGCGCGGGGTCGAACAGGAAGCGGCCGTTGTGGTGGAAAAGCTGGGTGTCGGAATAGGTGTCATCCACTTTCACATCGATTTGATCCTGACCCATGCCGCGGATGGTGACCCATTGCGATGTGCCGTTGCCGCCGCCGAAGCTGACAGCGGGTTCGGCGGAGAGCACGTCTTTCATGTCGGTGGCGGTGCTCTCGTCGATGCTGCGGGTGTTCACGCGGTGGGTGGCCGATACGCCTTGGCCGCGCACATGCACGGTTTCGAGGCCGGAAGCATCCTGCGCGGCATCGGTGTCGGCGGCTTGGGCGAAACCGCCGCACAGGGCAAGCGTGAGCAGGCTGAAGGAGAAACGGGGATTTGTCTGCATAAGGCAAAACTCCTTGGTTTGAGGCCGGACGGCAAGGCAGAAGCCGCCGGAAATGTTTTAAAAATTAGGAAAAAAGAATTAAAAACAGAAAAACGAACGTCGGGCTTTGTCAGAAAACCCAACGTCTGCCACGATTATAACTAAATTTGTTATCGTTTGTGATATTTGTTTTAAGAAATGCGTCAGATATGCTTTTAAAGCCGTCTGAAACGCAGCCTCAACGAAGCCGAAAGCCCGTTGTTCTGTTTTCACTTCGTCGAAGCTTCGCTTTCAGACGGCCTTTTTGCGTTTTCATGCCGTGTTTTGCCGTTTACCGCATCCCTCCGTTACACATGAGAAGAAAACCCATGGAATCACGGAGGCCGTGCCGCCATCAGGCCGCTGCGGCTTTCAGACGGCCTGAGGGGCTGATAGAATGCCGCCGTCTTTTTTGTGTTTTTACGGTACTTGATGAGCATATTCCACGCCCTGTCCGTCCTCTGCCTGCTGATTCTGATCAGCGCTTTCGTCTCATGTTCCGAACTCGCGCTGGCCTCGGCGCGCAAAATCAAATTGCAGGTGTTGGCCAAAGAAGGCGACACCCGCGCCCTCGACGTGCTCAATATGCAGCAGCAGCCGGGCAGCTTCATCACCATCGTGCAAATCGGCCTCAACGCCGTGGCGATTCTCGCCGGTATCGTCGGCGAAGCGGCCGTGCGCCCCTATTTCGCATCGTTTTTCGCCCGCTTCGGCACTTGGGGCGAAACCGCCGCGCCGCTGCTCACCTTCGTGCTGGTCACCGGCAGCTTCATTCTCGTGGCCGACCTGATGCCCAAACGC
The DNA here is from genome assembly GCA_947097615.1 of uncultured Neisseria sp. Lineage (GTDB taxonomy): Bacteria > Pseudomonadota > Gammaproteobacteria > Burkholderiales > Neisseriaceae > Neisseria. The sequence goes on from CAMURX010000030.1 coordinate 9,291, forward strand.
TTTGCCATGACCCATCCGGAAGCCGTTGCCGTGCGCATTGTGCGGCCGATGATGTTTCTGATTTTCCTGCTCAAACCTTTCGTGTGGATTTTCGACGGCCTGGCCAACGCCGTGTTCAAAATCCTGAACATCCCCACCGTGCGCCAAGACCAGCTCACTTCCGAAGACATCTACGCCGTGGTGGATGCCGGCGCGCAGGCGGGCGTGCTCAAAGAGCAGGAACACTATCTGATTGAAAACATCTTCGACATGCAGCAGCGCACCGTCACTTCAACCATGAGCACGCGCGAATACATCGCCTATTTCGACAAAAACGACGATCCCGCCACCATTATCGAAGCCATGTCGGAAAAGCCGCACAACAAATTCCTCGTCTGCGACGGCGATTTGGAGCGCGTGATCGGCTACATCGAATCGCATGCCCTGCTCACCCTGTTTCTCAAAGAGAAAAACGTCCGCCTCACCGACAGGCGCGTGCTGCGCAAAGTGCTGTTCATCCCCGACACGCTGTCGCTGTTTGACGTGTTGGAAACCTTCAAAACATCGGGCGAAGACTTTGCCGTGGTCGTCAACGAATATGCGCTGGTCGTCGGCGTGGTGACGCTCAAAGATGTGATGAGCATCGTGATGGGCGAATTGGTCAATACCGAAGAAGAGCCGCAAATCATCCGCCGCACCGAAGACACCTGGCTGATCGACGGCGCCACGCCGCTGGCCGACGTGATGCGCGCGCTCGACATCGAAGCCTTTCCCCATTCGGAAAACTACGAAACCATCGCCGGTTTCATGATGTATTCCCTGCGCAAAATCCCCAAACGCACCGATTCCGTGGTCTACGGCGCTTACAAATTCGAAATCATCGACACCGAAAACCTGAAAATCGACCAGCTTTTGGTTTCGCGCCAAGGCAACGCGCGCGAATAGGCGCGGCAAAGCGAAAGGCCGTCTGAAAATCCCGAAACGGGTTTTCAGACGGCCTTTTGTTCTTTGCGCGCCCTTTATTCGCCGCACATCGAACGCACCTGCTGCGGCACTTCGCCGCTGCATATCCAGGTAATCTGCTTGCCTTCCTGCAAGGGCAGCATCACCAGCGCTTTTTCGCCGTCAACGGGCGTGGCGTTGATGGCGCCTTGCAGGATGCTGACGTTCAGCCAGTATTTCTGCTGGGTGTCGTTCAAAGTGAGCGCTTCGGTGATTTGGTTCAGCTCCACGCCCTGCGACACGCGCTCGGCGACAATGTTTTGCGTGAAGACCAGCGCGTCGGCGGGCGAATCGGGATTGACAGCGGGTTTGAGCTCGATTTCGGGCACGGGTTTGCCGGTGACCGACGACACGGCAACAGGTTCTTCCAAACCGGCCAAACGGTAAACGGGCTGCACGAGATGGTTGAACTGCGGCGCAAACTGGGTCACGGCAGCGCAGAGGCCGACCAGCAGCAGGCACAGGACGCCGAGGATTTTGCCCGCCAGCGCCGCGCCGCCTTCGCCTTTGAAGCCGCAGACAAGAGCCAAAACGGCCAGCGCCACAGGCAGTGCATAAGACGGCACGCCCGTATCGGCCAGAAGGCTGCCCATGTCCAGCGCGTTGAGCAGCGGCAGCACGGCAAAGGCGGCGATGCCGAATACGAGCGCCAGAGCGGCAGCCGCCGCACCGGGGCGCGGCGGCTTTTTCGCCGGGGCTTTTTGGTCGAAGGGGGTGGTTTTCTTGAAGAGAGGTAGGGAGAGTTTCGCCATAATGTGAAGGTGATTAACTGAAATTTAAAATGTCCGCGATTTTAGCAATTTGCGTTAAATCAGGCAATCGCAGGCCGTCTGAAAAAGCGTTTTCAGACGGCCTCCCGAACAATTAGTTCCTGCCGCAGCAGGCTTTGTATTTTTTGCCGCTGCCGCAGGGACAGGGGTCGTTGCGGCCGGTTTTCGCACCCTCGCGGCGCACGGTTTGCGGTTTGTTTTTCACCGCGTGCCAGTAGGCGTGGATGTTGCGCACGGCGTGGGGGACTTCGTCTTGCAGGCTGCGGATTTCGTTGTTGTCCAAATCGGAGAGAACGTCGTCCTCTTCGTAGATGCCGCCCAGCACCATCAGCGGGTAGAACAGGTCTTCAAATTCTTCGTCGTCGATGGCGGCGAACCAGTCGGTCGGCGTGGTGTCGAGGGCGTAGAGGTAGGCGTTGCACCAGGAAAAATAGTCGGGTTCGCCGTTGTCGTATTCGTGCAGCAGCAGCGCGGGCGGCTGCTTCTGCGCCCACGCCTGCCGCAATTCTTCCGCCCACTCGGCCACGGCTTGGACGACGCGGGCTTTGTTTTCGTCGTTTAAGGGGGCGTCGCCGATGATGTCGGCGCTGATTTGCGGCAGGTGGTCGGCGATGCTGTCGGGGCCGCTGACCCAAGCGGTGAGATAGGCTTGGATTTCGTCGTCGCGCATGGCCGCGCCCTCGGCGGCATGGGCGTTGAGCAGTTGTGCGATGGTTTGCTGCGGGGTCATGGGGTTTCCTTACTTACATATTGAAACAACACGAAAATCTACGGCGTTGCTGCGCCTTAGCTCGAAGAGGGCGGTTTTCTACGGCATTGGCATGCCAAGAAAACCTGCCCCGTATTACCCATACTGTCTGCGGCTTGCTGCCTTGTATCTTTCCGTGTTGTTTCACTATAAAAACGGCGCACTGTTCCATACAGTGCGGCAGATGAAAAACGGCAGGGATGAGGCCGTCTGAAAGCGGGGCGTCAAAGAAAGTAAAAAGCAGAGGGCCGTTTTCAGACGGCCTCTGCCGTGCGGTATCGGGAGGCCGTCTGAAAACCCCTTTTTTGGTTTTGACTTCGTTGAAGCTTCGCTTTCAGACGGCCTTTGCTGCCTTTCAGACGGCCTTAACGTTCAATCTGCGATACGTCGCGCACCGCGCCTTTGTCGGCGGAAGTGGCCATCGCGCCGTAGGCGCGCAGGGCGGCGGAGACGTAGCGTTCGCGGTTTTCCGGCTTCCATGCTTGGCTGCCTTTGGCTTCCATTTGGGCGCGACGCTCGGCAAGTTCTTCGTCGGAGATTTTCAGGTTGATGCTGCGGTTGGGGATGTCGATTTCAATCGTATCGCCTTCGTGCACCAAGCCGATGGCGCCGCCTTCGGCCGCTTCGGGGGAAACGTGACCGATACTCAAGCCCGATGTGCCGCCGGAGAAACGGCCGTCGGTGAGCAAGGCGCATTGGGCGCCCAGGCCTTTGGATTTGAGATAGCTGGTGGGATACAGCATTTCCTGCATACCTGGGCCGCCTTTGGGGCCTTCGTAGCGGATGATGACGATGTCGCCGGCGACGATTTGGTTGCCCAAAATGCCTTCTACTGCGTCTTCTTGGCTTTCAAATACACGGGCGCGGCCGGTAAATTTGAGGATACTCTCGTCCACGCCTGCGGTTTTCACCACGCAGCCGCGCTCGGCGATATTGCCGAACAATACTGCCAAGCCGCCGTCTTGCGAGTAGGCATGTTCAACATCGCGGATACAGCCTTTTTCGCGGTCGAGGTCGAGGGTTTTCCACATGCGGTTTTGC
>CAMURX010000031.1 GCA_947097615.1 uncultured Neisseria sp.
TTTTGGTTTCAGACGGCCTTTTGGTTTCAGACGGCCTTTTGGTTTCAGACGGCCTTTTGGTTTCAGACGGCCTGAAAAAATGCGTGGGAAGCGTTGCTTCCCACGCATTTTTTCATTGTCTGCTACCCGCCGAAGTCGTCGAGCAGGATGTTTTCGTCTTCCACGCCCAAGTCTTTGAGCATTTTGATGACGGCCTGGTTCATCACGGGCGGGCCGCACATATAGAACTCGCAGTCTTCGGGGGCTTCGTGGTTTTTGAGGTAGTTTTCGTACAGCACGTTGTGGATGAAGCCGGTGTAGCCGTCCCAGTTGTCTTCGGGCAGGGGGGCGGACAGGGCAACGTGCCATTGGAAGTTGTCGTTTTCGGCTTGCAGGCCGTCAAAGTCTTCGACGTAGAACATTTCGCGCTTGGAGCGCGCACCGTACCAGAACGAGATTTTGCGTTTGGATTTGAGGCGTTTGAGCTGGTCGAAGATGTGGGAGCGCATGGGTGCCATGCCGGCGCCGCCGCCGATGAAGACCATTTCGGCATCGGTGTCTTTGGCAAAGAATTCGCCGAAGGGGCCGGAGATGGTTACTTTGTCGCCGGGTTTGAGCGACCAGATGTAGGACGACATTTGGCCGGGAGGGGCATCAGGCATACGCGGCGGCGGGGTGGCGATGCGCACGTTGAGCATGATGATGCCTTTCTCTTCGGGGTAGGAGGCCATGGAATAGGCGCGCAGGATGGGTTCGTCAACTTTGGAAACGTAACGCCAGAGGTCGTGTTTGTCCCAGTCTTCGTGGTATTCCTCGGGGATGTCGAAGTCTTTGTAGTACACGGTGTGCGGCGGGGCGTCGATTTGGATGTAGCCGCCGGCGCGGAAGGGGACTTCTTCGCCTTCGGGAATGGCGAGTTTGAGCTCTTTGATAAAGGTGGCTTTGTTGTCGTTGGAGATGACGGTGCATTCCCATTTTTTAACGCCGAACACTTCTTCGGGTACTTCGATGTCCATGTCGTTTTTGACGTTGACCTGGCAGGAAAGGCGGCAGCCTTCTTTGGCTTCGCGTTTGCTGATGTGGGAAAGCTCGGTGGGCAGGATGTCGCCGCCGCCGCTTTTGACGATGACGCGGCATTGTCCGCACGAGCCGCCGCCGCCGCAGGCGGAGGGGACGAAGATGCCTTTGCCTGCAAGCGCGCCCAAGAGTTTGCCGCCTGCGGGCACATGAATGGCTTTGTCTGCGTCGTCGTTGATTTTGATGGTTACGTCGCCTTCGCTGACGAGCTTGGATTTGGCAAACAGAATCATCAGTGCCAAGGCCAAGACGATGACGGTAAACATCACGATGCCTAAGATAATTTCCATGTCCGCTCCTTTCTTATAGCTGGATGCCGGAGAACGACATAAACGCCATCGCCATCAGGCCGGCGGAGATGAAGGTGATGCCTAGGCCTTTGAGGCCTTTGGGGGCATCGGAATATTTCATTTTTTCGGTAATGCCCGCCAGCGCAACGATGGCCAGCATCCAGCCGAGGCCTGCGCCGAAGCCGTAAACGACGGATTCGCCGAAGTTGTATTCGCGCTGCGCCATAAACGATACCGCACCGAAAATCGCGCAGTTTACGGTAATCAGGGGCAGGTAGATGCCCAAGGCGTTGTAGAGCGCGGGGACGAATTTGTCGAGAAACATTTCGAGAATCTGCACCAGTGCGGCAATCACGCCGATGAAGGTGATGAATTTCAAAAAGGTCAGATCCACGCCTTCGACAATCGCGCCGTCTTTAAGGAGCGAGTAAACGAGCTGGTTGGCGGGTACGGACAGGCCGAGTACGAAGGTTACCGCCACGCCGAGGCCGAATGCGGTGGATACTTTTTTCGATACCGCCAAAAAGGTGCACATACCCAAGAAGAAAGACAGTGCCATGTTTTCCAAGAAGACGGATTTCACAAAGAGGCTTAAGTAGTGTTCCATAATTTATTTCTCCGCCTGTTCGGGTTTCCAAGTGCGCAAGCCCCATACGAGGAAGCCGATGATGAAAAACGCGCTGGGCGCGAGCAAAAACAGGCCGTTGGGCTGGTACCAGCCGCCGTCTTGAATGGTTTGGAAGACGGTATAGCCGAACAGTTTGCCCGAGCCGACCAGTTCGCGGATGGTGGCGACGATGATGAGCATCATGCCGTAACCTGCGCCGTTGCCGATGCCGTCAACCAGGCTTTCAAGTGGCGGCTCTTTCATGGCGAAGGCTTCGGCGCGACCCATCACGATGCAGTTGGTGATGATGAGGCCGACGAATACGGAAAGCTGTTTGGACAGTTCATACGCGTAAGCCTGCAAAAGCTGGTCAACCAGCGTAACCAGCGAGGCGACAATCGCCATCTGCACGATGATGCGGATGCTGTTGGGGATATAGTTGCGCACCATTGAGATGAAAAAGCTGGAAAAGCCGGTAACAAGGCTGACGGAAATGCCCATCACGATGGCCGTCTGAAGTTTGGTGGTGACGGCCAGCGCCGAGCAGATGCCCAATACCTGCAAGGCAATCGGGTTGTTGTCAATAAAGGGGGAAAACATCAAGTGTTTCAAGCGTTTCATATCAGCCATTATTGTGCTCCTGCTGATTTTAATTTGTTCAGATACGGAATGTAGCCGTTTTGGCCGAACCAGTAGGCAAACGAACCCTGCACGCCTTTGGTGGTGAGCGACGCGCCGGAGAGGCCGTCTACGCCGTGCTCTTTGTCCGCGCCCGCGCCTTTGCCCACATGGATGGCCAGTTTGCCCTGTTCGTCAAACAGCTTTTTGCCGACGAATTTCTGCTGCCACAGGGGGTTGCCGATTTCGCCGCCCAAACCCGGGGTTTCGCCCTGGTCGTAGTAGGTGATGCCGTTGATGGTGTTGCCGTCGGGCTGGATGGACACGAAGCCGTACATCACCGACCACAGGCCGTTGCCGTGCATGGGCAATACGATTTGGCTGACTTTGCCCGCGTCGTCTTTCACCAGATAGATTTCGGTGTATTTGGCGCGGCTTTTGATGTTGGCCAAGTCGTCTTCCGGTTTGATTTGGATACTTTGTGCGGGGTCTTTGGCGGCGACGCGCGCGCTGAAATCGGCGGGTGCGTCTTTCACATATTCGCCGGTGGCCAAATCAACCACGCGCTGCTCGATGCGTTCGGCAAACACTTTGCTGATGTCGGTGTTTTTGTCCAGCAGTCCGGCCACGCTCAAAATGTAGCCCTGCTTGTCCTGTACCTTTTTGGCCGTCTGAACCGGTTTCAGGCCAACAACCGCGCCAGCCACAATCACCGAGCAAATCAGGCTCACTACCAATACGACAATCAGCGTGCCGCTGAAGCTGTCTTTATCGAATTTCTTAGCCATTGCTGCGCGCCTTTCTGCGTTTGATGTTCGCTTGTGCGACGAAATAGTCGAAAATCGGGGCAAACAGGTTGGCAAACAGAATCGCCAACATCATGCCTTCGGGGTAAGCCGGATTGACCACGCGGATTAACACGCACATCACGCCGATTAGCGCGCCGTACCACCATTTGCCGACATTGGTAAAGGAAGCGGAAACAGGGTCGGTCGCCATAAACAGCATACCGATGGCGAAGCCGCCGACCACCAAGTGCCAGTACCAAGGCATGGAGAACATAGCGTTGGTGTCCGAACCGATGAAGTTAAACAGTGAAGACATGGCAATCATACCGATCATCACGCCGGCAATAATGCGCCAAGAAGCGATGCGGGCAAACACGATAAACGCGCCACCGATTAAGAGCGCCAAAGTGGATACTTCGCCGATTGAGCCGGGCACGTTACCGATAAACGCATCCATCCAAGAGATGTTTTGACCGGTTACAGCGTTTTTCAGGCCGTCTGCACCGTGAGCCGCCCATTGCGCCAAAGCGGTGGCACCGGAATAGCCGTCAACCGCCGTCCAAACGGTGTCGCCGGTAATATTGGCGGGATAGGCGAAGAACAAGAAGGCACGGCCTGCAAGAGCAGGGTTCATGAAGTTTTTACCTGTACCGCCGAATACTTCTTTCGCAACCACAACGCCGAAAGAAATACCCAAAGCCGCTTGCCATAAAGGCAGGGTAGGAGGAACGATTAAGGCAAACAGAATCGAAGTCACGAAGAAACCTTCGTTGATTTCGTGTTTGCGCACGGATGCGAACAAAACTTCCCAGAAGCCGCCCACAACAAATACAGTCGCGTAAATCGGCAGGAAGAAAATCGCGCCGAACAGCATTTTGCCCAATACGCCCGCTTCAGACGACATATTGATGCCCAAAGCGTTGGCAAGGGCGTAATGCCAGTCGTTGGCGATATTTTGTTGCAACAAATCAGGCGTTAACGCACCGAATGCCTGCGCGCCGACGTTGTACATACCGTAGAACATGGCAGGGAACAAAGCCAGCCACACCAAGATCATCATGCGCTTGGAGTCGAGCGCATCGCGGACGTGGGCCGCTTTGCGCGTTACCGCGCCGGATGTATAGAAAATCGTCGCCGCAGCTTCGTAGAGGGCATACCATTTTTCATGTTTGCCGCCCGGCAGGAAGTGCGGTTCGATTTTTTCAAGAAAATGTTTCAAGCCCATAATCAGCCTTCCTTCTCAATGGTTTCCAGCACCTTGCGCAACAGCGGGCCGTATTCGTATTTGCCCGGGCACACAAAGCTGCACAGCGCCAAATCTTCCTCGTCGAGCTCCAGGCAGCCCAAGTCCTGCGCGCTGTCGCTGTCGCCGACAATCAAATCGCGCAAAAGCAGCGTAGGCAAAATGTCCAGCGGCATCACGCGCTCGTAAGTGCCGATGGGCACCATCGCGCGGTGGCCGCCGTTGAGGGCGGTGTCGAATTTGAACAATTTGTTTTTCAAAAAATGGCCGAGGGTGGTACGCGTTACCGAATACCTGCCCGGCTGAGGGGCAAGCCAGCCAAACAATTCTTTGGCACGGCCTTCTTCGATAACCGAAATCTGGTTGTGGTAGCGGCCGAGATAATCGTGTGCACCGGCCGCAACCGCGCCGTTTAACACCGAGCCGGAAATCACGCGGTTGTCGCCCTCTTCCAGTTCGCCCGCGCACAATTCGGACACTTTCGCGCCCAAGAGCGTGCGGAGCAAACGCGGTTTCTTCACCTGCGAGCCGCCCAAAGCCACCACGCGGCTGCTGTTCAGACGGCCTGTGGCAAACAGGCGGCCGATGGCAATCACGTCCTGATAGCCGATGACCCACACGGTTTTATTCAGGCCGACCGGGTCGATAAAGTGAATGTGCGTGCCGCTCAAACCCGCCGGATGGGGACCGGAAAATTCGTGTACGGCGATATTGGCCGCGTTTTCAGACGGCACATCCGCGCCCGCCGCCTTGCACACATGCACCGTGCGCTCGGTAAGGCGGCTCAACACCAGCAGGCCGCGTTGGAAATCTTCGGCGGCCTCTTTGATGATCACAACGGGGTCGGCCGCGAGCGGATTGGTGTCCATCGCGTTGACGAAAATCGCAGCGGGAGCGGCATCGACGGCAGGGATTTTGCTGAACGGGCGGGTACGGAAAGCCGTCCACAAGCCCGATTGAACCAGATTGCGGCGCACCGCGTCGCCATCGAGCTTGGCCAGCTCTTCGGGCGCATAGCGGTCGAACTCGATTTCGCCCCCGTCCTCGAGCCGGATAACCACCGACTGCAACACGCGCTTTTCGCCACGGTTGATGGCGGACACCACGCCCGCCGCCGGCGCGGTGAACACCACACCCGGATTTTTCTTGTCTTCAAACAATACTTGGCCTTTTTTGACGGCATCGCCCTCTTTGACTTTCATCGAGGGGCGCATACCGGCGTATTCTTCGCCAAGCAGAGCGATTTCGGTAATGGCAGCACCGTCAAAGACGGTTTGTTCCGGCCTGCCCGCAATGGGCAGATCCAAGCCTTTTTTGATTCTGATCATAGGTCTGCATTACTTTTGGTAGGTTTAAAAAATACAGCAGCCGCCGACTATTTGGGTTGGCGGCATTCTTATGGCTTTGTTTTTCCGCCTGAAAACAGGCGTAATGTAAAGATTGTTTACAATATAAGCCCGCCGATTTTACAGGAAGCGCCTTTTTTTTGCCATAGCGCTGCTGCTTTTTACGGCAGATGCCATAAAGAGGCCGTCTGAAAACGGCTGCGCGGCGGCGGCGGGTTTTCAGACGGCCTCTTGGCTCGGAAGCGTTCAGCGCCCGTCGAAAAACTTCTTGTAATACCGATCGATACGGCCGATGGTAACGGCGTCGGTCGGAGTCAGGATGCGCTGCTGCAAAGTCAGGCGTATCAGTTCTTCGTCTTCTTTTTCGGCTTCGGCGCAGTCGGCCGACTGGTTTTTGCGCAGATAATCGATCATCTCGGCAAGCTGGCGTTTCGCCTGTTCGAAATCGGACATGGTTTTCCCTTTTTTCTTTTCTTACGGATAAACAAATCTTACAGATAAACAAACGGCGGGTATGAAACCCGCCATAGCGTTTGAAACCGGACAAACCGGCCAATCGGATACTGATGCTCAGGCTGCCTGGATATTGGCGGCTTGCAGGCCTTTGGGACCGCTGGTTACATCAAAGGAAACTTTCTGACCCTCTTTCAGGGTTTTGAAGCCTTCCATATTGATGGCGGAGAAATGTGCGAACAGATCGTCGCCGCCTTCGTCGGGGGTGATGAAACCAAAACCTTTTGCATCGTTAAACCATTTAACAGTACCGGTTGCCATAAATTACTACTTTCTATATTGAAAAATTGATAAAACCAAGCCAGACGGGGCATTACCGTAAGACGCGTTTTCCGTTTTAGAGTAATTGCCCGAGTCGGGCTTAACCGTCTTTTTACCTATGTTAAGCAATGTAGTCAAGCAATAAACGGGGAAAATCGTTTTTTCCCGGCAAAAAACGCAAAAAACAACAGTTATCGCATAAAACTGCCTGAAATTCAGGCAGTTTTCGCTTAGCCGTAGACAAAAGGCCATCTGAAAACAGGCATTGCTCCGTTTCAGACGGCCTTTTGGTTTTCAGACGGCCTTTTCCCGCTCGATTTCCACGCCGACCTCGCGCACGTCGGGCAGGATGCCGGGTTTGACCAGCCGCACCCTCACCCACACGGCGGGAAAGTCGGAGAGCACCAGCTCGGCGATGTGCCCGGCCAGCGTTTCGAGCAGGAAAAACTGCTGTCCGTGCAGGCTTTTGCGTACCGCTTCGCACACTTCGCCGTAGTGCACCGTATCGGCGATGTCGTCGCTGCCGCCGCGCGGGGGCAGGCCGATGTCGAGGTCGATAACGAGCGTCTGCGGCTGCCTGCGCTCCCAGTCGTACACGCCGATCAGGGTGTCGGCCTTCATACCGTGAAGGAAGATTTTGTCCATTTTGCCGCACTCCGTTTTCGGATAGAATGCTGCGGATTTTAAAACAATACGGACAAACCATGTTTGATTTCTTGGTTGTGGCGGCGGCTTATCTGATCGGTTCGCTGTCGTTTGCGGTGATTGTGTCGAAACTCTCGGGCATGGACGATCCGCGCACCTACGGCTCGGGCAATCCGGGCGCGACCAACGTTTTGCGCAGCGGCAGAAAAAAGGCCGCCGCGCTCACTTTATTGGGCGACGCGCTCAAAGGCACGGCGGCGGTGCTGCTGGCCAAGGCGCTGTGGGTGCCGCTCGCGCTGTCCACGCCGACCATCGCGCTCTCGGCTCTGGCAGCGCTTGCCGGCCATATGTGGCCGGTCTTTTTCGGCTTTAAGGGCGGCAAGGGCGTGGCGACGGCGTTGGGCGTGCTGCTGGCGCTGTCGTGGCCGACGGCTCTGGTGTGCGCGGCGGTGTGGCTGATTGTGGCCTTCGGCTTCCGCGTCTCCTCGCTGGCGGCGCTGGCGGCTACGGCAACCAGCCCCGTTGCCGCTTTTTTCTTTATGCCTTATCCGTCGTGGGTGGCAGCAACCGCCGCCATCGCCCTTTTGGTGCTGTGGCGTCACAAAAGCAATATTCAAAACCTGCTGGCGGGGCGCGAAAGCAAAATCGGCGACAAGGCGCAATAACGCGTTTTCAGACGGCCTCATTGATTCGGTGAGGCCGTCTGAAAGCCTTTTCAGGACAAAAACATGAAATTCCGTTTTTCAGACGGCCGCAAAGCCCTCGTCTTTCTCGCCGCCCTCTTCACCCTCTCGGCCTGCGCCAAATTCCAATACCAGCCCGTTGCCACCATCGCCAAAGTCAACCCCGCCGCAGGCTACCGCCTCGAAACCGCCTACCGCAACAAACCGGCGGGCGACGATCTTCTGGTGGTACTGATGTTTTCCGGCGGCGGCACGCGGGCGGCGGCTCTGGGCTACGGCGTGCTTGAAGAGCTCGACAAACAAACGGTTTACAACGGCGGCCGCAAACAGACCATGCTCGAAGCCGTCGACTTGGTTTACGGCGTTTCCGGCGGCTCGGTGCTGGCCGCCTACTTCGCCCTGCACGGCCGCGACACCATCCCTTCCTTTGAAAAACGCTTTCTGAAACAAAACTTCCAGCGGCAGGTTTCCAAACAAATTTTCTCCATCGCCAATCTGCCGCGCCTGACTTCGCCCGAATTCGGGCGCGGCGACCTGTTGCAGGAGCAGTTTGAAAGCACTCTGTTCAAAAACGCCACCTTCGGCGATCTCGCCAAACACGGCAAAGGCCCCTTCGCCGTGATTACCGCCACCGATATGTCGGCGGGCAACCGCGTCGAGTTTACGCAGGAATATTTCGACGCGCTGTGCGTCGATCTGTCGGATCTGCCCATTGCCCGCGCCGTTGCCGCATCCAGCGCCGTGCCTTTGGTGTTCGCGCCCGTCACCGTCAACAATAACGGCGGCAACTGCGGCTACCGCCTGCCCGAACAAATCGTCCGCGCCGTTGCCGACGAAAACGGCAGCGACAAACTGCAGCAGCAGACCCGCCTCGAAATGCTGATGCAGGGCATCATGAACTACCAGGACAGCCGCAGCCGCCCCTACGTACACCTGCTCGACGGCGGCCTCACCGACAACCTCGGCCTGCGCGGCCTGCTCGACATGAGCGATCTCTACGGCAAATCCGTCTACACCCGCGTCAACAACAACCGCATCCGCAAAGTCATCATCATCAACGTCAATGCGCAAAACAACCCCGCCAGCCACATCGACAAAACTGCCGCCGTGCCCGGCCTGCGCGCCGTTGCCGCCTCCGTCATCGACATTCCCATCGGCAAATATTCGCAGGAAACCCTGCGCCGCTTCCGCGCCTTCGCCGACCAGTGGAACATCGACCTCGACGGCTCGCAGGGCGGCAAAAAAGTCGACATGTACTTTGTCAGCCTCAACCTTGCCGACCTGCCCGACTCGCCGCTGCGCCGCCGCGTGCTCGACATCACCACCAGCTTCTACCTGCCCGCGCAGGATGTGAACAGCCTGAAAGAAGCCGGCCGCGTCCTGCTTTCGCGCTCGCAGGAATACCGCCGCCTGATGCAGGATCTCGCCCTGCCCGCCCCTGCCGCCGAACCGATTCCCGAGCCGCAGGTTCAAAGCAAAGGCAAAACGAAAGAGGCGGCCGCAAACGCCGCCCCGCCCGAACAAAACGCATCCGCCACACAGGCGCAATAAGGCCGCGCCGGACAACAGGCCGTCTGAAAACGAAGCCCAACGAAGTTACCCCCGCAGCACAAACCGAAACCGCCCATGAACCACCCCGAAATCTTCATCCTCGTCGTTATCGTTTTGCAACTCTTCACCTTCGGGCTGGGGCGTTCGCTGCAATGGCTGTTTGCCCCGTTTCTGGCGCGGCGCGGCCGCATTTGGCTGATGGTACTGGCCTTTTTCGTTTCAGACGGCCTCCTTGCCGGACTTTTGCTGCAACTGGGGCATTTCATCTTCCGCGCCATGGCATTCTGGATGGTGCTGCTGCTTTTTGTGATGTACGCCGCCCTCGCCACTTTCCTGCTCCATTTGCTGCTGCGCCGCCTGCTGCCCGAAATCCGCTTGGCGCGCGCCCTGCGCCTGTTTGCGCCGCTGGCCGTCCTCGCCCTGTTCGCCCTCGGCCTCTACAACGCCTACACCCCCGTCGTCCGCCATCAGAAAGTCGTTATCGACAAAAAACTCAGCCGCCCCCTACGCATCGGCATGGCCAGCGACACCCATCTGGGCATCCTCGTCGGCGCGCGCCAGCTCGACCGCCTCGCCGGTATTATGAAAAACGAAAAGGCCGACCTCATCCTGCTGCCGGGCGATTTGATGGACGACAACGTCGAAGCCTGCCGCCGCGAAAACATGCGCCCGCACCTGGCCAAACTCGCCGCCCCGCTCGGCGTCTACGCCACCCTCGGCAACCACGACTTTTTCGGCGACGAACGCGAAGTGTACGAAGAGCTGGAAAAAGCAGGCATCGAAGTGCTGGCCAACCGCGCCGTCGAAAAAAACGGCCTCTTAATCGTCGGCCGCAACGACGACCTCGACAAACGCCGCCCGAGCACCGCGCAGCTTCTGGCCGGACAAAACACCGACCTGCCCGTTATCCTCCTCGACCACCGCCCGACGCAAATCGAAGCACACAGCCGCCTGCCGGTGGATATCCAAGTGTCCGGCCACGTCCACAACGGCCAGGTCGCCCCCGCCAACCTCATCGTCCGCACCCTCTACCACCTGCACTACGGCTACGAAAAAATCGGCAACGGCCACTTTTTCGTCACATCGGGTTACGGCTTCTGGGGCATCCCCCTGCGGCTGGGTTCGCAGTCGGAAGTATGGATTATCGACGTGGAAGGGCGGCAATAGAGTGTCCGAACATACTTTCAGACGGCCTTCCCGCAAACCGCTATGAACATCCGCAAAGCCCTGTCCCAAACCGCCGCCGCCTTCGCCGCCGTCCTTGCCGCCTATTTCGCCGCCGCTTGGATACTCTCCTCCCTGGTCTGCCGCGAAAACGAAAGCGGTGGTGAAGTCACCCTCTACCTGCACAGCAACGGCGCGCACGCCGACATCGTCATGCCGCTCACCGACCCCGCCTTCGACTGGCGCACCGCCGCACCGCCCGAACACACCACGGGCGGCAAAAACGGCGCCGCCTACCGCCACATCGCCATCGGCTGGGGCGAGCGCAACTTCTACCTAAACACCCCGCGCTGGCGCGACCTCACCGCCGCCACCGCCGTCCGCGCCCTCAGCGGCGCCAACCAAACCCTGATCCACACCGCCTACTACACCGCGCCGCCTGCCGAAGGAGAACACACCGTCCGCTTCACCGTCTCCCGCCGCCAATACCGCCGCCTCGCCGAAAACCTCGCCGCACACTTCAAACGGCAAAACGGCCGAACCCTGCCCGTCGCCACCGCACACTACACCGCCGACGACGCCTTCTACGAAGCCGAAGGCCGCTACCACCTCTTCAACACCTGCAACAGCTGGCTCAACCGCCGCCTCGCCGAAAGCGGCCTGCGCTCCGTCGTCTGGACACCCTTCGCCGCCCCGCTGCTCGATGCCTACCGCCAGCCCTAAGGCCGTCTGAAAAACCACCCACCTCGTCATTCCCGCGTTTATGCCCCGCAGGGGTACAGGAATCTTTGCCCCGCTGCGGCAGCCCGTATTTGCGGCGGACGGTTCGGCTGACGCAAGCCCCGTCGGCACAAGCTTTCAGACGGCCTCCAAGCCCAAGCACTGCGCGGGCAAAAGGCCGTCTGAAAAAAACAGCAGGAAAGGCCGTCTGAAACCCCCGTCATTCCCGCGTTTATGCCCCGAAGGGATACAGGCGGGAACGGCCTCTTTGGGCTACAATGCCGCCTTTTTCCGCCTCCCGCCCGCCATGCACTACATCCTGCTTGCCCTGTTTGCCACCGCCGCGTTGATACTCGGCGCCAAAGCCCATTACCGCTGGACGCGCTTTTTCGCCGCCTGCCAGTTTGTGTTCCTGTTTGGCGCGATGTTTGCCGCCAGCGGCCAATGGCAGCGCGGTTTGAACT
The DNA here is from genome assembly GCA_947097615.1 of uncultured Neisseria sp. GTDB lineage: Bacteria > Pseudomonadota > Gammaproteobacteria > Burkholderiales > Neisseriaceae > Neisseria. The sequence continues at coordinate 11,950 of CAMURX010000031.1, forward strand.
TTGCCTCGGTATTGTTTGTCGTATTTGTCCTGTTTCACCGCCTGAAAATCCACTATTACAAACAGCCGTTGCTGGTTTCCGACCTTTTTCTCGCTTTCGACTGGCGCAACTGGGAAACGCTGGCGCACTACAAAGGCGCGATTGTCGCCGTGGTCGGGCTGCTCGGCATTTTGGGCTACGCGGTTTTCGGCTGGTCGGGCGCGGCGGTTTCAGACAGCCTCTGGCGCGGGTTGGCCGCTGTTGCCAGCATCGTCAGCCTGCTGTTGATGGCGCGCTACACCAAAGACAAACGCGCGGTGCAGGTGTGGCTCGATTCCCTGCCCGACGACGGCCGCGACGTGTTTCTCAACCTGCCGATGTCCTGTCGCGGCGTGTTTTTCAAAACGCCCGAGTTTGACGGTGACGGCAATCGTTTCAAGCAGCTTTTGGAAGCGCAAAGGCCGTCTGAACAACCCGAAAAGCAGCCTGAAAACGCCAAGCCCGACATTGTGATTTGTTTGCAGGAATCCACGCTCAACCCGCACCAATTTGATTTCCAAAGCGAAAACCTGCCGCCGCTGCCCATGTTTGCGCCGCAGGCCGACACCCGCTTTGCCGCGCCGCTGCGCGTGCACACCTTTGGCGGCGGCACATGGAAATCCGAGTTTGCCCTGCTCGCGGGCTTGCCCTCCACCGATTTCGGCGCACTCGCCAGCGGCGTGTTTTACTCCGTCGTGCCCCACATCCAAAGCGGCCTGATCC
>CAMURX010000032.1 GCA_947097615.1 uncultured Neisseria sp.
TGCGCCCGATTTACAGCAAAACCGCCGCCTACGGCCACTTCGGCCGCGAAGAGCCCGAGTTCACGTGGGAGCGCACCGACAAAGCCGCCGCGCTCAAAGCCGCCGCAGGGCTGTAAAGCGTAACAAAGGCCGTCTGAAAAGCATTTTTTGCGTTTTCAGACGGCCTTTTCAGATTGTTTCAAAAGGAAAATCCATGAAATCCCCCGTCCTTATCCCCGTACTCTCCCTCCTTCCTGCCGCCGCCTTCGCGCTGGGTTATCATCCTGGTCCCGACTACCGCGTCGCCCCGCCCGCCGCTTCGCAGGGCTTTTATGAAAGCTACCAAGACTGGGATGCCGCCTGCGACAACACCGGCACCTGCCGCATCGCCGGTTATCAGGGCGACGGGGAGATCGAACATCCCGTATCGGTATTGTTCACGCGCCAAGCGGGCAGCAATGCGCCGGTGGTCGGGCAAATCGCCGTTGCCCCCGATTTCACCGACAACGCCTCCGATTTGAAGCTGGCAGACAAAAGCGAATTGCGGCTCAACGGCAAAACGCTCGGCACGCTGCGCTTTAACCAAGACGGCTACGGCAAACTCAGCAGCGCGCAAACCCAAGCCCTGCTTGCTGCCCTGCGACGCGACGCGAAAATCGAAGTCGTGTCGGGCGCACAAAAATGGACGCTGTCGGACAAAGGTGCGGCGGCGGCGATGTTGAAGGTTGACGAGTTCCAAGGCCGTCTGAACACGCCTTCCGCGCTGATAGGCAAAGGGCAGAGTAACCGCGCCGTGTTGCCGCCACAAGCTGCGCCGAAAATCCGCGCAACAGCCGTGCCGCAAAAAGGCGAATACGAACTGAAAAAAGGCACGGCCAGACACAAAACAGTCATGGCCTTGCTGCAAAAGAGCAATAACGGCAGGGAAGACGGCGACCCGTTCGACCGCTGCCCCGGCCTGCACGAAGCCGAATGGCAGGGCGACATTACGGTTTACCCGCTGAACGCCAAACAGGTGCTGGTTGACACCTCGTGCATATCGGGCGCGTATCAGGGCACGAGTTTTAACGCCGTGATGGACAAAAAACTGACCCGCGTCGAACAGGTTCTGCCGCGCCAATACGGCGGCTTCGGCGGCTTCGACCCGAAAACCGCCACGCTGTCGGGCAGTTTCAAAGGACGTGGCTTGGGCGACTGTTGGAGCGGGCAAAGCGCGGTGTGGAACGGCCACACGTTCGTGCGCAGCAGCGAAGACACCACCGGCCAGTGCAAAGGCTTTTTGGGCGGCGCATGGACGCTGCCCCTGTTTGTCGGCAAAACCCGATAGCGATAGGCAGAAGGCCGTCTGAAAACCGAAAACGGGTTTTCAGACGGCCTCACACTTGCAAATCCGCCCGCAGCCGCCATAATGGCGGCCTTTGCAAGGAGAACGCCATGCCCACCGTTACCCTCTACTCCGGCCCGCACTGCCCCTACTGCAATATGGCCAAAGCCCTGCTCAAACAGCTCGGCGTGCAAAACATCGTCGAAATCGGCGCGCACACTGACCCCGAAGCTTTTGAAACCATGCGCCAAAGTACAGGCACGCGCACCGTGCCGCAGATTTTCATCGGCGAAAAACACGTCGGCGGCTTCAGTGAATTGCGTGCCCTGCACAACGCCGGCCGCCTGGCCGAAATGCTGTCGGAGCAATAGATTTTCCAACCCCCGCCGTCTTTCAGACGGCCCAACCCAAAAGCGAGAGCAAACATGAGCGAACAAGAAAACCAGCAGGCACAGCCTGTTTTCAACCTTGAAAAAATCTACGTCAAAGACCTGTCTTTGGAAGTGCCGCACGCGCCGCGCGTCTTCCTCGAACAGGGCGAGCCCAACATCGAAATGCGTATTGCCACGCAGAGCGAAAAACTGGAAGACAACTTCTACGACGTGTCCGTCACCGTCACCGTCACCGCCCGCCTTGGCGACGAGCGCGTGATGTTCCTCAACGAAGTGACGCAAAACGGCATTTTCCGTTTGGAAAACATCCCCGAAGAAGACATGCAGCCCCTGCTGTCCATCGCCTGCCCGAACATCCTGTTCCCCTACGCACGCGAAACCGTGTCTTCCATCATCACCCGCGCCGGCTTCCCGCCCGTGCTGCTCGCCCCGATTAACTTTGAGGCGCTCTACCAGCAGCAGCAGGAACAGGGCAACGCCTGATTCTCGATACGCGGTAAAAAGGCCGTCTGAAAGCTCTTTGGGGTTTTCAGACGGCCTTTTTGTGCCGACGGGGTGGTGGTCATACACTTCATTTCAGACGGCCTTTGTCCGACATATCGAAAGAAGCAGCGGTTATTTAGCGGCGGCGGCAAAGTTTGTTATAGTCCGCCGCTCTTGAAACCCGCACAGCGTTAAAATTATTTTATGGATACGCATCAGACACACGTCAATCCGTGGCCGGTGATTTCGGCGGCGGCCTTTATCCTCTTGGTTACCATCGGCATGAGGATGTCTTTGGGGCTGTTTGTCCAACCCGTCGTCAACACCACGGCGCTGGGCATCGAACAGTTCAGCCTGGTGATTGCCGTGTTCCAGCTGATGTGGGGCGTGGCGCAGCCGGTGACGGGGGCGCTGGCCGACCGTTTCGGCGCGCGCAGGGTGCTGGCGGGCGGCGCGCTGCTGCTGTCGGCGGCCTGTTTTCTCGTGCCGCAGCTGCCGACGCTGTGGGGCATGATGCTGACGGTAGGCGTGCTGCTGGCTTTCGGTACGGGCGCGGGCGGCTTTTCCATCATCATGGGGCAGGTGGCGGCGAAGCTGCCGCCGCAGATGCGCGGGCTGGCTTCGGGCGCGGTGAACGCGGGCGGCTCGGCGGGGCAGTTTCTGTTTGCGCCGCTGGTGCAGGGGCTGTTGGTGCTGCCCTATGCGGGCTGGCAGGGCGTGTTTTATGTATGGAGCGGCATCGCGCTGCTGATTGTGCCCGTGGCATGGTGGCTGACGCGCGGCGGCGTTCAGACGGCCTCAGCTGCCTCGGCGCAGGCGCACGAAGCAGGCGGCCTCAAAGGCGCGGTGGCCGCCGCTTTCCGCAACCGCAGCTATCTGCTTTTGCACGCGGGATTTTTCACCTGCGGCTTTCACATTGCTTTTTTGGTGACGCACCTGCCGACGGAAATCGCGCTGTGCGGCCTGCCGCCGTCGGTGGCCTCGGCCTCGCTGGCGGTGATCGGTTTGGCGAACATTGCCGGCTGCCTGTTTTCCGGCTGGTGCGTCGGCCGCTTCCGCGCCAAATATGTGCTCGCCGCCCTGTACGGCTCGCGCGTGCTGCTGGTGGCGGCCTACCTCGCCGCGCCGCGCACCGACATGAATTTCTACCTGTTTGCCGCCGGGCTGGGCTTTACCTGGCTGGCGACCGTCGCCCCCACCGCCGCGCTGACGGGCAAGCTGTTCGGCACGCGCTATCTGGCAACGCTGTTCGGCCTCACCATGCTCAGCCACCAAATCGGCGGTTTTCTCGGTTCGTATCTGGGCGGGCGCGTGGTGTCGGCCTTCAACGACTACGGCTGGATGTGGTATGCCGATATGGCGTTGGCGGGCGCGGCGGCGCTGCTGAACCTGCCGATACGCGAGCCGGAAGCGGAGCGGTAAAACCGCAGGCAAAAGGCCGTCTGAAAACCCTTTTTCGGGCTTTCAGACGGCCTTTTGCCACGCGTTCCGCTGCTTTTGCCGCCGCCTCTTTTCCCGTAGAATGCGGCCTTTTCATTTTTTAGACGGCCTGCGGTTGCGCAGGCCGTCTGAAATACGCAGAGCAAGCAACAATATGATTAAAAAAATTTTTTCCTGGTTTGAAAACCGCATCGAAACCTATCCCGACGTGGCGCCGATGACGCCGAAAAAAGGGCTGTTTCCCTTTATCTGGTCGGCCACCGACGGCGTACGCAAATGGATTGCCGTACTCGCGCTGATGACGGCGGGCATCGGCATTATGGAAGCCTTGCTGTTTCAGTTTATGGGCAAAGTGGTCGACTGGCTGGGCAGATACACGCCTGAAACGCTGTTTGCCGAAAAAGGCTGGGCTTTGTTCGGTATGGCGGCGATGATGGTGTTCGGCGTGTTTTGGACGTTTTTCACCTCCAACGTGCGCCTGCAAACCCTGCAGGGCGTGTTTCCCATGCGTTTGCGCTGGAATTTCCACCGCCTGATGCTGGGGCAGAGCCTCGGTTTTTACCAGGACGAATTTGCCGGACGCGTGTCGGCCAAAGTCATGCAGACCGCGCTGGCGCTGCGCGATGTGGTGATGACGATGGCCGACATGGTGGTGTATGTGCTGGTGTATTTCATCACTTCGGGCATCATTTTGGTGTCGCTCGACGGCTGGCTGCTGCTGCCTTTTGTCGGCTGGCTGGCCGGCTTTGTGCTGGTGATGAAGCTGCTGATTCCCAAGTTGGGCAAAACCGCCGCCGCGCAGGCCGATGCGCGCAGCCTGATGACCGGCCGTATCACCGACGCCTATTCCAACATCACGACGGTAAAACTGTTCTCCCACGGCGCGCGCGAGGCGGCCTATGCCAGGCAGTCGATGGAAGAATTTATGGTGACGGTGCACGCGCAGATGCGCCTGGCCACGCTGCTGCACACGTCCAGCTTTATCGTCAATTCCTCGCTGACACTCTCCACCGCCGCGCTGGGCATCTGGCTGTGGCACCAGGGGCAGGTCGGCGCGGGCGCGGTGGCTACCGCCACGGCCATGGCTTTGCGCGTCAACGGCCTGTCGCAATACATCATGTGGGAATCGGCGCGCCTGTTTGAAAACATGGGCACGGTTTCAGACGGCATGGCCACGCTCTCCAAGCCGCAGACGATTTTGGACAAACCGGCCGCGCTGCCGCTGAAAGTGAGCGCGGGCGAAATCAAGTTCGACCACGTCGATTTCTCCTACGAAGCGGGCAAACCGCTGCTCAACGGCTTCAACCTCACCATCAAACCCGGCGAAAAAGTCGGCCTCATCGGCCGCAGCGGCGCGGGCAAATCCACGATCGTGAACCTGCTCTTGCGCTTTTACGAGCCGCAAAGCGGCACGATTTCCATCGACGGGCAAAACGTCAACGACGTAACCCAAGAAAGCCTGCGCGCGCAAATCGGCCTAGTTACGCAAGACACCAGCCTGTTGCACCGCTCCGTGCGCGACAACATCGTTTACGGCCGCCCCGATGCCACCGACGAAGAAATGGTGGCCGCCGCCGAGCTGGCCGAAGCCGCCGGCTTTATCCCCAACCTTTCCGACGCCAAAGGGCGGCGCGGCTACGACGCGCATGTGGGCGAGCGGGGTGTGAAACTCTCCGGCGGCCAGCGCCAGCGCATCGCCATCGCCCGCGTCATGCTCAAAGACGCGCCGATTCTGCTTTTGGATGAAGCCACCAGTGCGCTCGATTCGGAAGTGGAAGCCGCGATTCAGGAGAGCCTCGACAAAATGATGGACGGAAAAACCGTGATCGCCATCGCCCACCGCCTCTCCACCATCGCCGCGATGGACAGGCTCATCGTGCTCGACAAAGGCCGCATCGTCGAAGAAGGCCGCCACGAAGAGCTGCTGGCGCAAAACGGGCTGTATGCCAAACTCTGGTCGCGCCAGAGCGGCGGTTTCCTCAACAGCGAACAGCACGGGTAAACAGGCACAGAGGCCGTCTGAAAAACCGAAAACGGGTTTTCAGACGGCCTTTGAACAGATTCCCACACCAAGCAAAGGAGCAAACGGATATGGAACAAACAGACGAACGCCAAGCCTGGCTGAAACTCTCCCTGATGCCCCATATCGGCGCGGAAACCTTTTTGCAGCTGGTCGGCCACTTCGGCAGCGCCGCCGCCGCGTGGCAGGCCGCCTCGGACGCCGTGCGGCCGCTGCTTGCCCGCAAACAGGCGCGGGAGGCTTGGGCAAACCGGCGCGGCGAGGCCGAACGCGCCGCCGAAGCCGCCCTGCGTTGGGAAGAAGGCGAAGGCTGCCGCCTGCTGATGCTGTGCGACGGCGACTTCCCCACTATGCTCGGCGAGGGCATGACGCCGCCGCCGTTGCTCTTTGCACGCGGCAATACCGCGCTGCTGCACCGCCCGTCTGTCGCCGTGGTCGGCAGCCGCCATGCCACGCCGCAGGCAGAGCGCATCGCCCGCGACTTCGGCCGCGCCCTGTCGCAGCAGGGCATCGCCGTCGTCTCCGGCATGGCGGCAGGCATCGACACCGCCGCCCATCTGGGTGCACTTGAAGGCGCGGGCGGCACGGCGGCGGTGTGGGGCACGGGCATAGACCGCATCTATCCGCCGTCCAACAAAAACCTTGCCTACCAAATCGCCGAACGCGGCCTGATTGTCAGCGAGTTCCCGCTGGGCACGCGGCCGCTGGCGGGCAACTTCCCGCGCCGCAACCGCATCATCGCCGCGCTGGCGCAGGCCGTTTTGGTGGTGGAAGCCGCTGTGGAATCGGGCTCGCTCATCACCGCGCGGCTGGCGGCGGAAATGGGACGCGAAGTGATGGCCGTGCCCGGCTCGATCGATAACCCGCACAGCAAAGGCTGCCACAGGCTGATTAAAGAGGGCGCGAAACTCACCGAATCGCTGGAAGACATTCTGAGCGAATGCCCGCAACTGTTGCCAAACGGCGCGGCTTCGTCATATTCTATAAATAGACAAACGCGGCAGAGCGCGCCGCACCCAGTTCAGACGGCCTCTGCCCCAAAGCGGCAGAGGCCGTCTGAAACACAGGAAAAGGCGCAAACGGCAGACGGCGGCGCGTCAGACAGCCTGCTTGATAAAATGGGCTACGACCCCATACACCCCGACACTTTGGCCGAGCGGCTCGGCCTACCCGCCGCCGACATTTACGCCGCGCTGCTGGAAATGGAACTGGAAGGCCGCGTGGCAGCAGCAGCGGGCGGGCGCTACCAGAGAATCCGCTAGAAAGCGCAGGCGCGGCCGCATTACAACAAAACGAGGAAACAGCAATATGGCGGAACTCATCGCCTTTCTGATCGAACATTTCCAAGACTTCGACGCCTGCCCCTCGGGCGGCGATTTGGGCAGCCTGCTGGAAGAAGTGGGTTTCGGTGAAGACGACATCCACAAAACGCTGATGCTGATCGACGTGTTGAACGAAGAATCGCAATGGCAGGCGGCGGAGCAGGGCAGCGGCGCGCTGCGCGTCTACTGGCCGGAAGAATGCGACCGCCTGCCGCCCGAAGTGCGCGGCCTGCTGCACCAGCTCGAACAGGCGGGCGCGCTGACTACCGGCCAGCGCGAGTTTGTCGTCAACGCCCTGATGTTCATGCCGACGGAAGAAGTGACGGCAGACACAGCCAAAGTCGTGTGCCTTTTGGTGTTGTGGGCGCAGAAGGCCGAGCTGCCCGTGCTCATCGGCGACGAGCTGATGGCCGCCCTGCACGGCAAGGCGACCATGCACTAGGGCGTGTTGACATTCAACTTTTGAAGCGGATTTTTTGGCATAAAACGGCAGATGCAAGGCAAAAATGCGAGCCTATGCCACCCATAGACGAGTATTTTTAACGCGGCAGATGCCGTTTTAGGACGGAAAAGCCGCCAAAATGTTGATTGTCAACACGCCCTAGTGTGTATTGATAAAGCAAAGGCCGTCTGAAAACAGGCGGCAGACGCAGGAAAACCTTTTCAGACGGCCTCATCCCCCCTTAATGAGGCCGTCTGAAACACCCGAAAACCATTCAGACACAGAGAAGAACGATGGCAAAAAACCTTTTAATCGTCGAATCCCCCTCCAAAGCCAAAACCCTAAAAAAATACCTCGGCGGCGATTTTGAAATCCTGGCCTCCTACGGCCATGTGCGCGATCTCGTGCCGAAAAACGGCGCGGTCGATCCCGACAACGGTTTCGCCATGAAATACCAGCTGGTTGCCCGCAACGCCAAACACGTCGATGCCATCGTGGCCGGAGCCAAAGAAGCCGAAAACATCTATCTGGCCACCGACCCGGATAGGGAAGGCGAAGCGATTTCATGGCACTTGCAGGAAATCCTCAAATCCAAACGCGGTCTGAAAAACATCCACCCCAAGCGCGTGGTGTTTCACGAAATCACCAAAAACGCCGTACTCGAAGCCATCGCCAATCCGCGCGAGCTGGAAATCAATCTGGTTGACGCGCAACAGGCGCGCCGCGCGCTCGACTATCTCGTCGGCTTCAACCTCTCGCCGCTGCTGTGGAAAAAAATCCGCCGCGGCCTCTCCGCCGGCCGCGTGCAAAGCCCCGCCCTGCGCCTGATTTGCGAGCGCGAAAACGAAATCCGCGCCTTTGAAGCGCAGGAATATTGGACGGTACACCTCGACAGCCACAAAAGCCGCAGCAAATTCACCGCCAAGCTGGTGCAATACAAAGGCGACAAGCTCGAACAGTTCGCCCTGCCTGACCAGATATCGCAAGAGGCCGTCTTAAACGCACTCGCAGGCAAAGAAGCCGTTGTCTCCGCCGTAGAAAAGAAAAAACGCAGCCGCAACCCAGCCGCGCCGTTTACTACATCGACCATGCAGCAGGACGCCGTACGCAAACTCGGCATGACCACCGACCGCACCATGCGCACCGCCCAGCAGCTTTACGAAGGCATTGACGTAGGGCAGGGCGCGATCGGTCTGATTACCTATATGCGTACCGACAGCGTGAACCTGGCCGACGAAGCGCTCACCGAAATCCGCCACTACATCGAAAACAAAATCGGCAAAGAATACCTGCCAAGCGCGGCCAAGCAGTACAAAACCAAATCGAAAAACGCGCAGGAAGCCCACGAAGCCATCCGCCCGACCTCCGTTTACCGCACACCCGAAAGCGTGAAGCCGTTTCTGACTGCCGACCAGTTCAAGCTCTACCAAATGATTTGGCAGCGTACCGTCGCCTGCCAGATGACCCCCGCTAAATTCGACCAAACCACGGTTGACATCGCCGTGGGCGAAGGCGTGTTCCGCGTAACCGGCCAAGTGCAGACCTTTGCCGGTTTCTTGAGCGTATATGAAGAAAGCAGCGACGACGAAGAGGGCGAAGAAAGCAAAAAACTGCCCGAAATGGCCGAAGGCGACAAGCTGCCCGTCGACAAACTTTACGGCGAACAGCATTTCACCACGCCGCCGCCGCGCTACAACGAAGCTACGCTGGTCAAAGCGCTCGAAGAATACGGCATCGGCCGCCCCTCGACCTACGCCAGCATTATTTCCACGCTCAAAGACCGCGAATACGTTACCCTCGAACAAAAACGCTTCATGCCCACCGACACCGGCGACATCGTCAACAAATTCCTGACCGACCACTTCGCCCAATACGTCGATTACCACTTCACCGCCAAACTCGAAGACCAGCTCGACGAAATCGCCAACGGCAAACGCGAGTGGGTGCCCGTGATGGACAAATTCTGGAAGCCCTTCCACAAACAAGTGGCCGAAAAAGAAGGCATCGAACGCGCCAAATTCACCACCGAAGAGCTGGACGAAACCTGCCCCAAATGCGGCGAACACAAGCTGCAAATCAAGTTCGGCAAAATGGGACGCTTCGTCGCCTGTGCCGGCTATCCCGAGTGCAGCTACACGCGCAACGTTAACGAAACCGCCGAAGAAGCCGCCGAGCGCATCGCCAAAGCCGAAGCCGAACAAGCCGAACTCGACGGACGCGAGTGCCCGAAATGTGGCGGACGGCTGGTGTACAAATATAGCCGTACCGGCAGCAAATTCATCGGCTGCGCCAACTACCCCAAATGCAAACACGTCGAGCCGCTGGAAAAACCGAAAGACACCGGTGTCCAATGCCCGCAATGTAAAAAAGGCAACCTCGTCGAGCGCAAATCCCGCTACGGCAAACTGTTTTACAGTTGCAGCACCTATCCCGACTGCAACTACGCCACTTGGAATCCGCCCGTCGCCGAAGAATGCCCGAACTGCCATTGGCCGGTTTTGACCATCAAAACCACCAAACGCTGGGGCGTGGAAAAAGTCTGCCCGCAAAAAGAATGCGGCTGGAAAGAACAAATCGAACCGCCCGCGCCCAAAGAGTAGGGTATTTGGTTTGATCAATAAAAGGCCGTCTGAAAACGGAAAAACGGGTTTCAGACGGCCTTTTATCGTCTGCAGCACGGATTGGCTATAATGCGCGGCACGATTGGAAGGCCGTCTGAAAGAGCGTCGGTCGTTTTCAGACGGCCTAGGGTCTGTTGACAATCAGCTTGCGAGACGGTTTTTTGAGTAAAAAATGCCCGAATGCAAGGAAAAAAGCGCAGCAAGGTTGGACACCTTACGAGCATTTTTGACGCGGCAGGCGGGTATTTTTTGCCAAAAACACCGCGCAAGCTGATTGTCAACAGACCCTAGGCCTGCTTTTGCCGCAGGATTGGCTATAATGCGCTGCAGACAAAACGACAGAGGCCGTCTGAAAGCCTGAAAAACGGAGACGGTTTCCGTTTCGCGCCATATTTTCAGACGGCCTTCGGATATCCGCGATAAGGCCGTCTGAACACCACAGGGAGAAAATCATGCGTACAACCAAGCCCATCCTGCTTTTACCCGTCGTACTCGCCCTGCTGGCGGCCTGCGGCCAAAACGCTGAAAACAGCGCCCCCGCCGCCTATGCCCCTGCTGCCGCAGCGGCGGAATACGGCGAAGCCGCGGCCAATCAGGAAACGGCCGTCCGCGCCGACAGCATGGTATTGGCGCAGAAAGCGGAAGGGCGGCAGCTCGTTGTGGAAGCCGATATCGCGTTCAAAACCGAAAACACGCGGCAGACCGTGGCGGAGGTGGAAGAACTCACGCTGCAATACGGCGGTTTCATCGAAAAAAGCGGCATTTTTGCCTCGGTGTCCGACGAACAAACCTATCCGCAGCAGGACGGAGTGCTGCTGGTCATCCGCCGCTACGGGCAAACCGGCGACATGACCGTGCGCCTGCCGAAAGACAAAACGGCGGACTTTTTGCGCGATATGCAGAAACACATCGTGTTTTTGCAGGAGCAGAATTTCAGTGCCGCCGACGTTGCCCTCGATTTGCGCCGCGCCGCTTTGGAAGCCGAACGGCAGCGCGAGTTGGCCGAACGTTTGCAGAACACCGCCGATTCGTCGGAAAAAAGTGACAAAAGCGGTACATCCGACGTGCAGGTCAGACAGTCCGACGCCCGCGCGCAGCGGGAATACGCCGAATTGCAGCGGGCGTATTGGCAGGACAAAGTGGATTTCGCCACCGTGCGCCTGCGTTTCGAACAGCCCGAAGCGGTGTTCCGCTACACCCGTCCCGACAGCGACGCCGAAGCGCGGCAGTATGCACCCGGCTTCTGGCAGTCGGTCGGCGTGATGTTGAAACAGGGCTGGGTGGGCTTTTTACGCGGTATTCTGTTCCTGTTCGCTTTATGGCCGCTTGCCCTTCTTGCCGTTATATCGCTGTTTTCCTGGCGCAAAATCAAACGGATGAAAAAGAAAACAAAATGAAAAATGCCAAACACAGCAACCAAGTCCGTATCATCGGCGGTACACACAGGGGACGGAAAATCACCTTCGCCGATTCGGACGGCCTGCGCCCCACGCCCGACAGCGTGCGCGAACGCCTGTTCAACTGGCTGGGTCAGGATCTGACGGGCAAAACCGTGCTGGATTTGTTTACAGGCAGCGGCGCGCTCGGTTTTGAAGCCGCCTCGCGCGGTGCGGCAAAAGTGGTGATGGTCGAATTTGAGCGACGGGTCGCGCAGAACCTCATGCGTCAGACAGAAATTTTCGGCTGGGATGCCGCCGTATCCGTCGTCTGCCAAAATGCCGCCGCGTACCTGCAAACCGCGGCGCCGCAATTTGATGTTGTGTTTCTCGATCCGCCGTTTGCCTGGCAGGGCTGGGACGATTTGTTCGGATTGCTGTCAGGCCGTCTGAAACCCGGTGCCGAAGTCTATATCGAAGCGGGAAAAATACCCGATCTGCCGCCATGGCTCGATGTCCGACGCGAGGGTCGGGCAGGGCAGAGCAAATACCTGCTGGCCGGGTATCAAAGACGGTCTCCGATTTAATGATAATTATTTATAAATATATAAAAAACAATCATCTAGCGGAAAGCGTGCTATAATCCGCGCCCGCTAAATTTCAGACACACACATTTCAGAAGGATTCCGATATGTCACTCTTTATTACAGACGAGTGCATCAACTGCGACGTTTGCGAGCCCGAGTGCCCCAACGACGCTATCTCGCAGGGCGAGGAAATTTATGAAATCGATCCGAATCTCTGCACCCAGTGCGTCGGCCACTACGACGAACCGCAATGCCAGCAGGTCTGCCCTGTCGACTGTATTCTGATAGATGAAGAGCATCCCGAAACGCACGAAGAACTCTATGCCAAGTATATCCGCATCATTGAAGAGAAATAATCGGGAAAATAATTAAAACAAGTATAAATATATACTTAATTCAGGTTGGTAGGAATTTTTAAATATTTCGCTTGACGGAGAAGGGTGGTGTAAGTAACATTCCGCTTCTCTTTGGTGGGATTCCCGAGCGGTCAAAGGGGGCAGACTGTAAATCTGTTGCG
>CAMURX010000033.1 GCA_947097615.1 uncultured Neisseria sp.
AAGGAAAATTCTAACTTAAACGGAATCTCCTGAGTTATCTAGGACAGCCCCAAACGTTTTTCAGACGACCTCCGCCAAGAGAAGGCCGTCTGAAAGCACGGATTTACTTTGCCGCGTCAAACGCGTCTTTGAGCTGCTTGGTTGAGTTCAGCAGCTCCTGCGCGCCGCCGGTGGCGAGATAGGTTTCCGGCAGCAGATACACCACTTGGCCTTTTTTCCACGCCGTTGTTTCGGCAATCAGCGGGTTGTTCAAAACATCTTTCGCCGCCTGTCCCTCCTCGCCGATGGCGGCGGTGCGGTCGAGGACAAACAGCCAGTCGGGGTTTTTCTCTTTCACATATTCGAAGGAAACGGGCTGGCCGTGCGAGCCTTCCTTAATCGCCTCGTCCACCGCCGGCACGCCGATGTCGCCGTGTATCCAGCCGCCCAGACGCGATTTGGGGCCGAAAGCCGACAGCTTGCCGCCGTTGACCATCAGCACCAGCCCCCGGCCTTTGCCCGCCGCCGCCGCTTTGGCCGCTTCAAAGGAAGCGTTAATCTGCTGTTTCAGCGCGTCGGCCTCGGCTTTTTTGTTGAAAATCGCACCGAAGGCGTCGATGCGCTCGTCGGCGCTTTGGCGCATATTGTTGGAGTCGATGCTCATCTCGATGGTGGGCGCGAGTTTGGCCAACTCGTCGTAAGCGTCGGCCGTGCGCCCGCCGATCACGATAAGCTGCGGGTTGTAGGCGTGCAGGGCTTCGTAGTTCGGGTCGAACAGCGTGCCCGCCTTCACCGCGTCTTTCACCGCGTCTTGCAGATAGGTCAGGCTCAGGGTATTGGGTGCGGCGCCGATTTTCACGCCCAGCGCGCTCAGCGTGTCGAGCGCGCCCAAGTCATACACGGCGACGCGTTCGGGATTCAGCGGCACGGCAGCCTCGCCGCGCATGGTTTTCACGGAAACCGAACCGGCGGCCGCGGCCTGCTGTGCGGAAGCGGGCGCCTGCGCGGCACCCTCCTGCTGACTGCCGCAGGCGGCCAGCGCGGCGGCGCAGCACAGGGCAAGTAAAGTGTGGCGGAATATCATGAAATCGCTCCTTTTGGATAAACAGACACAATGCCGCAAATGCGGCAGGCCGTCTGAAAACCGCGTTTCAGACGGCCGGTAAGTCAAGTAAGAGCGATTTTCACATAAAACCGCCCGCGCTGACAATTCGCATCCTTTCGCAAACGCCATCCCGCGCCCATGTCTCCAAAAGGTATGGACGGATGGCGGACAACCCGTTTTCACACCGGCAGATTTATTTTAATTTCTGTATTGACAGAAATTTTAAAACGCCAATACAATGCCGCAAAACCGACACCGAGGCATCCGCCGAAATCAAAACCGCAAAAAGGAAATCCGCCATGAACGAATCCGTCCGCCCCGCCCCGTCTGCCGCCAAACCCTATCCGCGCGCCGGTGTGTTTTGGATTTCGCTGTTGTGCGGCGCACCCTTGGGCGCGCTTTGGTTGGGAGGTGCAACCTTCTTCGCCGCGCTTGTTCTCGGCGAAATGTCGTTTTCAGAAACCTTTGCCGGCGTGCTGGTTCTGCCGCTTTTCCTGATTTTCGGCACGGTGCTCGGCTTCGTGCCCGCCGCCGTGCTGGCCTGCATTCTGACGCTTTGGCGGCCGTACCGCAGCGCGGCCAACACGTTTCTGACGGCGGCGGCGGGAGCGGCGGTGTCCGCGCTGTTCGGCTTTGTTCTGCCGTATCTCGGTTTTGGCGGAGATCCCTCAGCCGACAGCTTCGTAAGCTATACCTTCGCCCTCGCGGGCGGCCTGAGCGCGGCAACGCTGGCGCGACTGGTGCTGCCGAAGCCGAATGACGAGTAGGCCGTCTGAAACGCCCGCTGCTGTCTCGCAAATTTTTTTGACCCATTATTTCTGTTTTGACGGAAATTTAGAAAGACAAATAATGAACACCACCCCGCGCATCCCCGCTTATCTGCCCGCCTCGCTCGGCCTGTTGTGGCTGTGGAGCGGCCTGCAACCGGTGCTGACCGCGCCGCAGCAATCGCTGGAACTGCTCGCGGCAGTGGGTTTTCAGACGGCCTTGCGCTATCCCGTTTTGCTGGCGGCCTCGCTGTTGGACATCGTCTTCGGCCTGCTCTGCTTCACCCGCGCCCGCCGCCTGCCGCTTTTTTGGGCGGCGCAGGCGGCGACGGTGGCGGCATACAGCCTGATTATCGCCCTTACCCTGCCCGCCATGTGGCTGCACCCCTTCGCGCCGCTGGTGAAAAACCTGCCGACAGCCGCGCTGATGCTGTTTCTGGCACAGGTCGAGCGGCAGGAGTCGTCCCCACCTGCGCGGGGATGACGTTTCTGAAACACTTGTTTTCCGCAATACTTAATAAAAGGAGCAAATCATGAACACTTATCTGATAGTCAAAACCCTGCATATCCTGTCGGCCACGCTGATGGTGGGCACGGGCTTCGGCACGGCGTTTTACCTGTTTTGGGCGAACCGCAGCGGCTCGGTGGCGGCGCAGTCGGTGGTGGCCAAATGGGTGGTGAAGGCCGACTGGTGGTTCACCACGCCCGCCGTGATTTTCCAGCCGCTGTCGGGCTGGTGGCTGATGTCGCAGGCGCATTTGTCCTTCGACACGCGCTGGATAGCCTGGACGCTCGGCCTCTACCTGCTCTGCGGCGCGTGCTGGCTGCCCGTGGTGTGGCTGCAAATCCGCCTGGCCAAAATCGCGCAGGCGGCCAACGAGGCGGGCGAAACCTCGCTGCCCGGGCAGTATTGGCGTTACGCGCGGCTGTGGGAGCTTTTGGGCTATCCCGCCTTCTGCGCCACGCTGGCGATTTACTTTTTGATGGTGCTGAAACCGGCTTAGGCCGTCTGAATCCATTGTTTACGAAAGGAAAAAACCATGAAACACACGATTTTCTACGATGCCGGATGCCCGCTGTGCGTGCGCGAGATGGAGCTGGTTTTGTCCGACCGCCGCGCCGCCGAGTTCGACACCGTACCCGTGCAGGGCAGCGAAGCAATCCTACGCCGCCACGGCATCAGCCCCGCCCAAGCCATGACCTACCTGCACATCCTGCGCGGCGACGGCACAATGGTGCGCGGCATGGCCGCCGTGCGCCTGATGCACGAGCACGCCGAACGCTTTACGCTGGTGAAACTCACCAATCTGCCGCTGATCGCGCCGCTCTGCGACCGCCTCTATCCCTGGTTTGCCCGCAACCGCTACCGTTTTCCACGCTGGCTGCTGCCGCGCCCTCCGTGTGAGAATGGCACCTGTTATCTGCCACCCGAAAAAAGGACGAAAAAATGAAAACACCCCTCCCCTTGGCCGCCCTGCTTGCCCTGCTGCCCGCCGCCGCCCCTGCCGCCGCAAACGAACTGGCGCGCTGCGAGCAAATTTTCCGCGACAACATGGACATCATGGTCTTCACCATGCCCTGCCCCGCCGACGAGGCCGCGCGCGCCGTGCCACAGGACAAACTCGCCGCCCACCTGCGCGAAGTTTCCCGCTGCGAAGCCCTTGTTGCCGGCAAATACGCCGCGCAGAAAGAAGCCGTGCAGGAGCGGCTCAACGCCTACGTCGCCCCGCACGCCGAAGCAGCCCGCCGCGCCGGAAACAGTCCGCAGCAGACGGCGGCCTACTGCGCCAAGCAAAACGCCGCCGCCAGCCAAAAGCTGCGGCAATACTAGGGTCTGTTGACAATCAGCCTTGCGGCGGTGTTTTTGGCAAAAAACCGCTCGCAGGCCGAATGTCAACAGACCCCAATTCCCATCCGCCAACGAAAGGAAACCATCATGCAAAACCTCGCCATCATCCTGATGACCGCCGCCGTCTCCCTCGCCGTCAGCCTCTCCTGCTGGTTCATCGTCGGCAGCGGCCTGCGCCGCGTCATTGCCTTTTTGTGCGACGACGAACGCGAAGGCGTGAAAGAAACCAGCGGCCTGTTCTGGCAACGCCTCTACGGCGGCCTCACCGTCTTCCTCCCCCTGCTCTACACCCTGCTGTTCGCCCCCAATTTTGAGCGCAGCCTCGCCGACAACCTGCTCTACGCCCTGCGCTGGGCAGTGTTCGGCGGCGTGTCGCTGCTACTCGTCCTCGCCTACATGGTGCAGCGGCAAATCCAGCTCAACCGCGCCGCCAAACAGCCGCCCGCACCCGCCGACACCCCCGCCCAAACCGCCTACCGCCTGCAACAGCTCGCCGAACGGCAGCAAAACGCACCCGGCCAGCCGTAAACGTTTTTCAGAAACGTCATCCCTGCGTTTATGCTCCGCAGGAGTACTGGCGGGGACGGCCTCCGCCGCTGACGTAGGGTGTGCCGCCCCAAGGCGACGCACGCGTTCCCTGCCGCCCGACAGAGGCCGTCTGAAACCGCAACCCACCCCGTCCAACCCCAAAGAAAGACCCCCGCCATGAACATCCTCCTCCTCGGCGGCAGCGGCTTTATCGGCCGCCGTACCGCACGCCGCCTGCGCGAAGCGGGTCACAGCGTCCGCACCCCGTCGCACGCCGAACTCGACCTGCTGCGCCCCGACAAAGCCGCCGCCGTGCCGCTGCTCGAAGGCTGCGGTGCAGTGATGAACTGCGTCGGCATCATGAGCCGCCGTGCCGACATTTTGGAAACCGTCCACCACACCACGCCCGCCCTGCTCGCCGCCTGGGCGAAAGAAGCGGGCGTGCGCCGCTGGGTGCAGCTCTCCGCGCTGGGCGCAGACCCCGCCCATGCCGTCGCTTTTCTTGCGAGCAAAGGGCGCGGCGACGCGGCCGTGGCGGCCGAATTGGACAGCGCAACCGCCCGCCCCTCCGTCGTGTACGGGCGCGGCGGCACGAGTTGCGAGCTTTTTATCAAACTCGCCCGCCTGCCCGTGCTGCCCTTGCCCGCAGGCGGCGCGTTCGCTTTGCAGCCCGTGCACGCCGAAGACGTTTCAGACGGCCTCTGCCGCCTGCTCGATACCCCGTCGGGCGCGGTCGTCGACATGACAGGCCGTCTGAAAACCACCCTCGCGGCCTACCTCGCCATCCTGCGGCAAACGCTGCACGGCAAACCGCCCGCCAAAATCCTGCCCATCCCCCTTGCCCTGCTGCGCCCCGCCCTACCCCTTGCCAACATCCTAAGCAACGGTTTTCTCAGCCGCGACAGCATCCGCCTGCTGCAACAGGGTTCGTGCGCCGACCACGCCGCCTTCGCCGCCCTGCTCGGCCGCGAACCGCTGGGCGCGGACGAATTCGCCCGCATGGCGGAATCCGATTAAAATCCGAGGCCGTCTGAAAGCCGAGGCCGTCTGAAAGCCGAACTTTCAGACGGCCTCAGACCAACCGCCAAACACAGGAGAAACGCCATGATCCACGGCATCGGCACCGACATCGTGCTGGAAAAACGCATCGCCGCCCTCTACAAAAAACACGGCCGCGCCTTCGCCGAGCGCGTGCTGCACCCGGCCGAGCTGCCCGAATTCGAGGCCGCCGCCCGCCCCGCCGCCTTCCTCGCCAAACGCTTCGCCGCCAAAGAAGCCGTCGCCAAAGCCCTCGGCACGGGCATACGCGGCGCGGTATCCTTCCGCAATATCGGCGTCGGCCACACCGCGCAGGGCAAACCGGAAACCGTCTTCGCCCCGCCGCTGCAAGCCTTTCTCGACGAAATCGGCGTCGCGCGCGTCCACCTGAGCATTGCCGACGACAGCGGCACCGTCACCGCCTACGCCGTTGCCGAAAAATAATTTTCAGACGGCCTGTGCAGCCAAAGGCCGTCTGAACAACCGACCAAAAGGAAAACCCGTGAACAAAATCCTCCCCGCCCTCCTCACCGCCGCCCTCACCCTGCCCGCCGCCGCGCAGCCGCCGAAAATCAAAACCGCGGAATTCACCGCCAAATACTGCCCCAAACCCGCGGCCGACAGCAGATGCAGCGAGTTCACCGTCTCCCGCCCCGTCTTCGCCGACCAAGCGCAAAACGCCTTTGCCGAAAACCTTATCCGCAAAATGTCGGTTACAGACGGCCTCAAAACCCTCACCAAAGCCGCCGCCCTGCACGAACTGAAAAAACGCGTCGATGAATTTCGCGATGACGAAGGCTACCCGCGCCACCAATACATCGCCGAAGTAGACCTCGAAGGCTACACCCCGCACTACTACGTCCTCTCCACCACCGACTACGAATACACCGGCGGCGCACACGGCGCGGGCGACGGCAGCGACTACGTTATCCCCCGCAGCGGAAAACCCGTCCCCCTCAAACTCGCCGACATCCTCCTGCCCGGCAAAAAAGCCGCCTTCGCCGCCCTGCACCGCCAAGGCATGCTCGACTACTATCTGCAAGAAGGCGGCAAAACCCGCCAGGAAATCGAAGCGGATTTCGACAACAAAGACAGTTCCCACTACCTGACCGACGAACATCTGGAAAACTGGACCTTCTACAAAAACGCCCTTTCCTATACCTACGGCACATACAGCTTCGGCAGCTACATCGACACCCCATCCTTCATCCTCCCCGCCGACAAACTCCAAGGCATCGTCAAACCCGAAATCCTGCGCGAACTTAAAGCCTACCGCGAAGTGAAACGGTGATTTCCCGAAAGGCCGTCTGAAAATAAAGCCTCAACAAAGCCAAAACCTTTCAGACGGCCTCATCACCTCCTCCATAACGCCCGAAAACCGCCATGACCGACACCCGCCCCGCCACCGCCGCCATCGCCTTCGGCAGCAACCTCGGCGCCTCCGCCGACACCGTCGCCCAAGCCGCAGGCCGTCTGAAAGCGCATCCGCACATCCTCTCCCTGCGCCTCTCGCCCCTCTACCGCACCACCCCCGTCGGCTATACCGACCAGCCCGATTTCACCAACGCCGCCGCCATCATCGAAACCACCCTCGCCGCCCGCGAACTGCTCGATCTGCTGCAACAAATCGAACATGACTTCGGCCGCGAGCGCCCCTTTGCCAACGCCCCGCGCACCCTCGATTTGGACATCGTCGACTACGCGCACACAACATCCTCCGACCCCGCCCTCACCCTGCCGCACCCGCGCGCCCACCTGCGCGCCTTCGTCATGCGCCCCCTCGCCGACCTCGACCCCGCCTACATAATCGGGCAACACGGCACGGCGGGCGCGCTGGCCGACGCCCTCGGCGCGGACGGCATCCGTCTCCTATAAACAAACACAGACCCGCAGGCCGTCTGAAAACCTTTCAGACGGCCTGCCTGCTGTTGGAAAGCCCGCGCCCGAAGCCGTATAATCCGCCCCTTTGCCGACAAACAGGAACCAGGCGATGGATT
The DNA here is from genome assembly GCA_947097615.1 of uncultured Neisseria sp. Lineage (GTDB taxonomy): Bacteria > Pseudomonadota > Gammaproteobacteria > Burkholderiales > Neisseriaceae > Neisseria. The sequence continues at coordinate 7,264 of CAMURX010000033.1, forward strand.
ACCGATACATAGTGGTCGAAGGCTCGATAGGCAGCGGCAAGTCCGAACTCGCGCGGCGGCTGGCGGGCTATTTCGACGCGCTCTACCTCACCGAAAGCCCCGAAACCAACCCCTTCCTCTCACTCTTCTACGAAAACGCAGCCAACCACGGCCTCGCCACCGAACTGCAATTCCTGCTGCGCCGCGTGAAGGCCATCGACATCATCAACGCCGAAGAAGCCAAAGGAGGCCGCGTCGTTGCCGATTTTCTGCTGGAAAAAGACCAGATTTTCGTACCCGTCGTGCTCGACGACGACGAAAACGCCAATGAACAGACCCTGTTTTGGGAAGCCAAACACCGCATCATGCCCGAGATGCCCGTTCCCGACCTCGTCATTTATCTGCAAACCGCCGACGAAGCTGCCGACAAACGCCTGATTTCGCGCGGCGGCGGCACGTTCAACCTCTTCCCCGCAGGCTACCTCGGCCGCATCCGCGAAGAATACCGCCGCTTCTTCCACCTTTACGACAACGCCCCGCTGCTCATCGCCAACGACGAAATGGACTTCACCGGCAACGACGACCATTTCGAGCTGCTCCTGCGTACCATCAGCCACATGCAGGGCAACCGCCACTACCTCAACCTCAAAGACATCTGACCCTTTTCAGACGGCCTCCAAACAAAAGGCCGTCTGAAACACATACACACCACACAAAGGAACACCGTGATTACCGTCAACACCCTGAAAAAAATGAAAGCCGACGGCGAAAAAATCGCCATGCTCACCGCCTACGAAGCCAGCTTCGCCGCCCTGATGGACGACGCGGGCGTCGACACCCTCCTCGTCGGCGACTCGCTGGGCATGACCGTGCAGGGACAAAGCTCCACCCTGCCCGTCACCCTCGCCGACATGTGCTACCACACCGCCGCCGTCGCCCGCGGCGCGAAAAACGCCCTCATCCTCGCCGACCTGCCCTTCGGCGCCTACCAGCAGAGCAAAGAACAGGCTTTCGCCGCCGCCGCCGAACTGATGGCCGCCGGCGCGCACATGGTCAAACTCGAAGGCGGCGTATGGATGGCCGAAACCACCGAATTTCTGCAACTGCGCGGCATCCCCGTCTGCGCCCACATCGGCCTCACCCCCCAGTCCGTCCACGCCTTCGGCGGCTACAAAGTGCAGGGCAAGGCCGACGGCGGCGCAGCGCTGACGGCCGACGCAAAAGCCCACGACGCGGCGGGCGCGGCCATGATACTGATGGAATGCGTGCCCGCCGCCCTCGGCAAAGCCGTTACCGAAGCCGTCGCCGCGCCCACCATCGGCATCGGCGCGGGCGTCGACTGCGACGGCCAAGTGCTCGTCATGCACGACATGCTCGGCGTCTTCCCCGGCCACACCGCCCGCTTCGTCAAAAACTTTATGGCCGGGCAGGACAGCATCCAAGCCGCCGTCAAAGCCTACGTCGCCGCCGTGAAAAACAAAACCTTCCCCGCCGCCGAACACAGCTTTTTGTAAACCGCCTTTTCAGACGGCCTCACGCAATCGGTGAGGCCGTCTGAAAACCCTGTAAGGCCGTCTGAAAACCGCAAACGCCATGCCCGAACTGCCCGAAGTCGAAACCACCCTGCGCGGCATCGCCCCGCACATCACCGGTAAAACCGTCGCCGCCCTCGCTGTGCGCCAAAGCAAACTGCGCCTGCCCGTGCCGCCCGGTTTGGCCGACACCTTGGCAGGGCAAACCGTGCTCGAATGCGGCCGCCGCGCCAAATACCTCCTCGTCCGCTTCGCCCACGGCATCCTCCTTATCCATCTCGGCATGTCGGGCAGCCTGCGCGTTTTCACCCCCGGCCAAGCACCCGAAGCGGGAAAACACGACCACCTCGACATCGCCTTTTCAGACGACACCCTGCTGCGTTTCCACGACCCGCGCCGCTTCGGCATCGTCACATGGTATGCGGGCGCGGCCGAAACCCATCCCCTGCTGCAACACCTCGCCCCCGAGCCGCTGGGCGCGGACTTCACCGCCGACTATCTCCACACCGTCCTGCAAAGCCGCCGCAGCCCCGTCAAAACCGTGCTGATGGACAACCGCGCCGTCGTCGGCGTCGGCAACATCTACGCCAACGAAAGCCTGTCCGCCGCCCGCATCTCGCCGCTGCGCCCCGCCGACAGCCTCACGCGCGACGAAGCCGCCACTCTCGCACACAGCATCCGCGACACCCTCGAGCGCGCCATCGCCAAAGGCGGCAGCACCCTGCGTGATTTCGTCGACAGCAGCGGCAACAGCGGCTATTTCCAACAGGAATACCGCGTCTACGGCCGCGACGGCCAAGCCTGCGCCGAATGCGGCGCAACCATTGTCAAAACCACCCTCGGCAGCCGCGGCACGTTCTACTGCCCCGTCTGCCAGCAATAAGCAACAGGCCGTCTGAAAGCGCCCCCGCAGCAAAAAGGCCGTCTGAAAACACTGCTTCGTGTTTTCAGACGGCCTTTTGTCCGCCCTGCATTTTGTACGTTTTATACGGTCTATCCCGCTTGTCCCGCATCGTCCAAGCCGAGCACGAAAACGGCCGACTGCCGCCCGCTGCTGCGGTATTCGGCCTGCCGTGCGGCGGGCAGGTCGGCGACAGAGGCCGTCTGAAAGCCGCGTTCGGCGAACCAGTCGCCCGTTTGCGTGGAGAGGGCAAACAGCTTTTTCAGGCGCAGGCTGCGGGCGCGGCCGATCAGGTGTTGCAGCAGCAGCTCGCCGTAGCCGCCGTCCTGCGCTTCGGGCGAAACAGCGAGGCAGGCCAGCTCGCCGCTCTCGGGCGCGTCGGCAAAGGTTTTCAGGGAGACGCAGCCGTAGATTTGGCGGTCGTGTTCGAGCACGGAAAAACCGCCGATATGGGTTTCCAGATATTCGCGGCTGCGGTGCACGAGTATACCCTGCGCTTCGAGCGGGCGGATAAGGGCGATGAGGTCGGGGATGTCGCTGCCTTCGGCGGGGCGGATGCGCATAAAGGGGGCTTGGGCAACGGCGGTGCCCGTGCCGCTGCGGGTGAAAAGTTCGCCGATCAGGTCGCCGTCGGCAAGGCCGGAGAGGATTTGGCAGCGCTGCACGCCTTTGTCCACGGCGTTGAGGGCGGTGCGCAACAGGTCGCGCTGCTGCGGCAGGATGCCGCCGTTTTTCAGACGGCCTTCGGCTTCTTCGGATGAAAGATTGCTCAGGCGGCGGCCTTTTTCGTCGAGTATGCCTTCCTCTTCGATCAGGAAAACGAGTTTTTCCGCCTGCAAGGCGGCGGCGGCGGCCTCGGCGATGTCGGTCATGGCGAGGTTGAAGGTTTTGCCGCCCAGCGAGGCGGCCAGCGGGCTGATGAGGACGACGGCGCCGCTGTCGAGGCAGGACTGCACGGCTTCGGCGTTGGTTTTGCGCACGCAGCCGGTGTAGCCCATGTCGATGCCGTCGATGATGCCGAGGGGGCGGGCACAAACGAAGTTGCCCGACACAACGCGCAGGCGGCGGCCGCGCTGCGGCGAGTGCGACAGGCCGACAGACAGCGCGGCTTCGATTTCGTAATTCAGACGGCCGCAAACCTGTTTGGCAATTTCGATTACGGTGTCGTCGGTGATGCGGCGACCCAGATGGTAGCGCGGCTCGATGCCCTGCGCGGCGCAGGCGGCGCTGATTTGGCTGCGGCTGCCGTACACCAGCACCAGGCGGATGCCCAGCCCCGCCATCAGGGCGAGATCGGCGGCAATCGGGCGGAAACGTTCGGGCGTAAGCAGGCTGCCGGCAATGCCGGCCACCAGCGTTTTGCCGCGCAGATAGTCGATATAGGGCGCGGCTTCGCGGAAGTGGCGGATAAAGGCGGGCGGCATGGGTTCAGACGGCCTGACGGCTCAGCAGGATGAAGAACAGTTGCAGGATGAGGACGGTGAGGGCGACGAGGGCGGCAAGTGTCCAGTTGGGCCCGCCGCTTTTGGCGGGCGCGGTAGTTTCGCTGCGCGGTGGCTCGGGCATGGGTACGGGCTTCGCGGCGCGGTGTTCCTGATCGTTGGGCACGGCGGCAGGCTGCCCCGCTTCGGCGGGGTGTTCGAGCAGATAGTCGATCTGGCGCTTGTCGAAGGAATTGCGCCCGCGCACATAAGTGCCCAGCCGCCGCACCAGATCGATGTCACTGACGCCCTCGGGCAGCCAGTCGATGGAGGCAACCTTTTGTCTGACAACAAAATCTTTGGCTTTGAACAAGCCCTCGCAGTCGACGCATTTGACAAAGCCCTGGGCAACGTTGAGCTGGCTTTCTTTGACTTTCAGATAGGTTTGGCAGTGGGGGCAGGAGCAGATGGGCATAACAGTTTTCCCTTGTGTTGCGCGGCGCGGCGTGCGCTCAGCCGCGCGGGGCGCCGTAGCGTTCGCGGTAGGCTTTCACGGGTTCTAAAAAGCTGCCGAACTCGGCGCTGTTTTGCAGCAGGGCGAACAAGTCGTCCAAATTGGCAATCGGGACAACGGGCAGGCCGTATTGTTTTTCCACTTCCTGCACCGCCGACAGTTCGCCCGTGCCTTTTTCCATACGGTCGAGCGCGATGGCGACGCCTGCGGGCGTTGCGCCTTCGGCTTCAATCAGTTTCACCGATTCGCGCACCGAAGTGCCCGCCGAAATCACGTCGTCGATAATCAGCACGCGGCCTTGGAGCGGCGCACCGACCAGCACGCCGCCTTCGCCGTGGTCTTTGGCTTCCTTGCGGTTGTAGGCAAAGGGCACGTTGACGCCCTGTTCCGCCAGCATCATGGCGGTGGCGGCGGCGAGGATGATGCCCTTGTAGGCCGGCCCGAACAGCATGTCGAACTTCACGCCGCTCTCGATAATCGAGCGGGCGTAAAAGCGCGCCAATTCGAGCGTGGACGCACCGTCGTCAAACAAACCGGCGTTGAAAAAATAGGGCGACTGCCGCCCGGCTTTGGTGGTGAATTCGCCGAATTTCAGCACCTTGCGGCTGAGGGCGAATTTTAAAAAATCTTGACGGAAATCGGACATAGCCGCGCTTTCTGTTGGCAAATTCAAAGCGCGGATTATAAATGAATGACGCGCAAATGGGCAGGCCGTGCCGCTTTGCAGGCCGTCTGAAGCCCGTTTTTTCCTTTTCAGACGGCCTTTTATCTGCCCACATGCCCAAACCGCGTGCGTTGCTGCGTAACACACCCTTGTATGTTCAAATCAGCGTACCATAGCAACCAAACAGGCCAGTCG
>CAMURX010000034.1 GCA_947097615.1 uncultured Neisseria sp.
CGTCTAAGTTTCATCGTCCTGTCTTTTGTGTTTGAAATTGTCTATGACCAATAAGGCCGCCCCGATGCAGATAAAGCTGTCGGCCACATTGAAGGCGGGATAAGACCACGTTTCGCCGTAAAACAAGAGAAAGTCCACCACCTTGCCGTGGACGAAACGGTCGATCACATTGCCCAGCGCGCCGCCGACCACCATTGCCGCGCCCCAGCTGCCCCAAGCGCCGAATTCGCTTTTTTTCACCGCGCGCACCAGCCACGCGCATACCACGGCCGCCAGCGCGACGAAAAAATATTTCTGCCAGCCGCCCGCTGCCGCGAGAAAGCTGAACGCCGCGCCGGTGTTGTATACCAGCGTGAGGTCGAAAAAATGCGGGATGACGGGCAGGCGCTCGTAGTCGGCGAATGTCGCCAGCACGGCGTATTTGGTGATTTGGTCGAGCACGATGGCCGCCGCAGAAAGCAGCCAGTAGCGCAGGGTGGATGGTGTTGCCATATTTTCGATTCCGCGGCCGACTGTTTTTCAGACGGCCTGTTGTAAACAAGGGCGGCATTTTACCCGATATGCGCGGCGCGGTTTCCGTTTTGTGTGCAGCGGCCGTTGGGCACTAGGAGCTGTTGACAATCAGTCTTGCAGCGGTATTTTTGGTAAAAATCCGCGCCTGCCACGTCAAAAATGCGCGCAAGGTGTCCAACCTTGCTACGCTTTTTTCCTTGCATCCGCGAATTTTTCCTCAAAAACCGTCTCGCAAGCTGAATGTCAACAGCCCCTGGCATCAGGCCGTCTGAAAAACGGGCGGTCAGTCTTTGGCGAGAAACCAGATGCCGGAGAGGGTGAGGGCGGTGCCGAGGACTTTCTGCCAGGAAAAGGTTTCTTTGAAAACGAGCAGGCTGACGGGGACGAGCAGGAGGGCGGCGGTGCCGTTGACGGCAACGCCCGACCATTGCGCCGAGCCGCCGCTGCGGTAGGCGAGGAGGAAGCCGAGTTCGATCATGACGGTGCCCAGCGACACCAGCCACACGCGCGGGTTGGCCAGCGCGGGGAGGAGGCCGTCTGAAAACCTCACCGTGCCGAAAAACGGGGCGGCGGCCAGCGAAAATGCCAGCGCGAAGCTGTAATAAAGCGCGAGCAGCAGCATGGGGTTGCCGCCGATGTGTAGGGATTTCTGGCCGATGTGGTAGCAGCAGTTGCCCAGTGCGGCAAGAAACAGAAAAAGATACAGCGGTTTCATAGCGAATGGCGGTAGGAAGATACGAGCGGAACGTTTGGCGGAGTGCCGCGTTCAGACGGCTTTTCGGTGTTTAAAATCTTTTTTCAAAGCGGCCGTTTTCCATTTCCGGAATCAGCCGGTTGATTTCTTCTATGCGTGCCTGCGTGCAAAAGCCGTTGATTCCCTTAGATTGCAAGGCGTGAAACTCAAAGCCGTTCATGCGGTGTGCAAACACGTCATAACCGTATTCTGCTATGAGTTTTTCGGTCAGTTTGCCGGTGTCGGCAGGAATGTTGCAGGTAAGTGCCGCGCCGATTCTCGACCATGCAAATTGCAGATTGCTGTTCCAACCCATGGCATCGATGCCTGTAAAACCCTTGTCGTAATGGTATCGGTAGGCTTCGGGCGCAATGCGGTAGGCAGTCATGCCGCCATGACCGGAATATGAGCCGTAGTTGTCCTTATCAGGGCCGGCGGCAGCTTGGGCGGCGGGCAGTGCGGCGGCCAGCAAGAATGCGGCTGCGGTTTGTAGGATTTTTGTCATGGTTTGTAACTCCGTTTGAGTGTTGTGCCGTCTGAAAACCGGCAGAAAACTATATTTTTTGAATGACAACGGTTTCAGACGGCCTTACGCCGCTTCCCAATAGTCGATATAAAGCTGCAATTCGAGATTGTTGCGCCATTCGTTGGCAACGGGGCGGTACACGGTGCGCACGTATTCGGGGATGTCTTCGCTGCACCGCCAGAACATGGCTTCAAATTCCCGGCCGTCTTTTTGCAGCCAGGCTTTTTTGTGTTTGCCCTCTGCGCCTAAGTTTTGCTGGCGCACGACGCGGAAGCAGTCGGTGAAGCTGGGCGGGGCGAAGCCTTGTCCCCACACTTGGCGGGCGAGGTTTTGCGCCTGCTCGAGCGTGATGTCGCCTGCGGCGAGGCTGCCGTCGGTGATGAAGGTTTGCGACAAGTCTTCTTCGCGCACCATTTCGCGCACGGCCTCTTCAAAGGCCGTCTGAAAGGCGGGGATGTTGCGCTCGAGTATGCTCAAACCGGCCGCCATCGCGTGGCCGCCGAATTTCAAAATCAAGTCGGGGTGGCGTTTGGACACCAAATCAAGTGCGTCGCGCAGGTGCAGGTTGGGAATGGAGCGGCCGGAGCCGCGCACTTCGCCGTTGTCGGCGGGGGCGAACACGATGGCGGGGCGGTAAAAACGGTCTTTCAGGCGGCTGGCAACGATGCCGACCACGCCCTGATGGAAGTCGTCACGGTAGGCCACGAGGGTGGTTTGCCCATCGGGCAGGGTGTCGGGAAAGGCGTTGAGCGCGTCTTGCAGCATGGATTGTTCGATTTCGCGGCGTTCGATGTTCAAATCGTTAAGCTGCGCGGCGAGGGTTTGCGCTTCATCATCGCTTTGTGCAAGCAGACAGGCGATGCCCAGCGACATATCGTTGAGCCGTCCGGCGGCGTTGATGCGCGGCCCGAGCGCAAAGCCCATGTCGAAGGGCTGGGCTTTTTTCCAGTCGCGCCGTGCTACGTCAAACAGGGCGCGGATGCCGGGGCGCATTTTGCCCGAACGCATCCGTTTCAAACCCTGCGAAACGAGAATGCGGTTGTTGTGATCGAGCGATACTACGTCGGCCACCGTGCCCAGTGCCACCAAATCGAGCAAATCGGCCAGATTCGGCTCTTTGAGGCCGTCTGAAAAATATCCGCGCCGCCGCAATTCGGCACGCAATGCCATTAATACATAGAAAATCACGCCCACGCCCGCCAGGCTTTTGCTGGCAAAGCCGCAGCCGCGCTGGTTGGGGTTCACAATAATGCAGTTTGGCACTTCGTCGGCCGGCAGGTGGTGGTCGGTAACGATAACGTCTATCCCCAAAGCCTGCGCCCGTGCCACGCCTGCGATGCTGGCGATGCCGTTGTCCACCGTTACCAACAGGTTTACGCCCTGCGCGGCGGCGATGTCGGCCAGCTCGGGCGTGAGGCCGTAGCCGTGTTCAAAGCGGTTGGGCACGAGAAAATCCACCGCTGCGCCCATCGCGCCCAAGCCCGCCATGCCGACGGAGCAGGCGGTTGCGCCGTCGGCATCGTAGTCGGCGACAATCAGGATTTTTTCTTGGTTTTCCACCGCATCGGCCAAACGCGCGGCGGCTTCTTCGCAATGGGTGAGCGTTTGGTAGGGCAACAGCGCGGCGAGTTTGTCGTCAAGCTCAGCAGGCGACACCACGCCGCGCGAGGCGCACAGGCGGGCGGTAAGCGGGTCGGCACCCGATTGGATAAGGGTTTGGCAGACGGTTTGGTCAACGGGGCGGGTTTGGATGTGTACGGGCATAAAAAAGGGGCAAAAACAAAGGGGCGAAAGGCGGCGATTATAGCTTTTCAGACGGCCTCACGCACATCCGCCGCCGCTATACCGTAACCGTTACACTATAATAATCCGTTATAAAACATTGTTTTAAACTTGCATTGCCGACAAATGGGGCTATAATGCCGCACCTTCTTAACACCAACCGAAAAGGAAACGCCATGAGCAACTGTCAAACCCACGAAAACCACAACCATGTCCACGGCGCGGGCTGCGGCCACACCGCCATCCGTCACAACGGCCACGTCGACTACCTGCACGACGGCCACCTGCACCACGAACACAACGGCCACTACGACGAGCACGTCCTCGAAGTGAACGACACCAACGCCGACGGCTGCCACCCCGTCACCACCTGCGGCAGCCACGTCCACGGCGCAGGCTGCGGCCACGAAGCCGTGCCGCACGGCGACCATGTGGATTACATCGTCAACGGCCGCCTGCACCATCAGCACGGCGACCACTGCGACGACCACGGGCCGGTGGAAATCGTCGGCTGATTCGGTTTGTTGGCAAGAGGCCGTCTGAAACCTGTTTTTGCGGTTTCAGACGGCCTCTTTAACGATTGCGCGTAGGGCGTGTCGTCCAGCAATGTACGCGGTTTGCCGACGACGGCGCGCGCTTATCGGCAAACGGCAAAACCTGTTGCCGCATCAAAGGCAGAAAGGCCGTCTGAACGCTTTTCAGACGGCCTTTTGCTACAATGGCCGCCCCGCAACGCTTTTAAACAGGAAACCGAAATGGACAACATCCGCCCCTTCCGCAACCAACTGCCGCAGCTTGGCGCCGACGTTTACATCGACCCCGCCGCCGCCGTTATCGGCCGCGTGGAATTGGGTGACGGCGTGTCGGTGTGGCCGTTTGCCGTGCTGCGCGGCGACGTGAACTTTATCCGCGTCGGCGCGCGCAGCAATATTCAGGACGGCAGCGTGCTGCACGTTTCGGGCGCGTCTGCCGCCAAACCCGGCGGCTCGCCGCTGGTGTTGGGAGAAGACGTGACCGTCGGCCACCGCGCCGTGCTGCACGGCTGCACCGTCGGCAACCGCGTGCTGATCGGCATGGGCGCAATCGTGCTGGACGACGCGGTGATCGAAGACGAGGTGATACTCGGCGCGGGCAGCCTCGTGCCGCCGCGCAAACGCCTCGACAGCGGTTTCCTCTACACCGGTTCGCCCGCCCAAGCCGCGCGGCCGCTCACCGATGCGGAACGGACGTTTTTGCAGCGCTCGGCGCAAACCTATCTAGAAACGGCGCGGGCGTATCGGGAAGGCGTGTAACAAGCGTCATAACAGTTGAGGCCGTCTGAAAACGGGGTTTCAGACGGCCTCAGTGTGTGCGGAGCGGCATTCGGGCGTCAGTTTTCCGCCGCACATTTTTGCAGGGCTTGGGTGTAGGATGCTTTGTTGCGCCGCATTTTGTCTGCCGTGCCGATATTTTTGTTTGCCGTTTGGTCGAATGATTTCATTTCTTTGAATTTTCGGGTGAGGTGGCCGGAATCGCGCAGGCGGCGGTAGAGTTCTTGCCCCGCGCCGGGGAATTTCTGTGCGACGGTATTTTCGGCGCGGCGCATGGCCTGTTGTTCGGTTTGACCGTTGATGGCGGCGTCGTTGATGACGTAGAACAGTTCGGCGCCGAGGCGGCAGGCGTAGCGGTTGGCGTTTTCTTCCGCGCCTGCGGCGGGCAGGGCGGCCAATGTGAGTGCGGCCAGGGCGGTTGTCAGGACGGTTTTTTTCATGGGGTGCTTTCTTTGGCTTTGAGGCCGTCTGAAACCTTTTGGGGTTTCAGACGGCCTCTGCGTTTGGCGGCAGGCGGGTCAGTCTGCGGTGTGCCAGGGTTTGGCGGCGCCGTTGTGGAATTCGGGTTTTTCGCCGCCCCAGAGGGTGTCGATGTCGTAGAAGTCGCGCACGGCCGGCTGCATGACGTGGACGACGAGGTCGCCCGCGTCAACGAGCGACCATTCGCCGCTTTCGCCTTCGCTGCCGAGGATGTCGAAGCCTGCTTCTTTCAGGCGCACGGCAACGTTGTTGGCGAGGGCTTTGACTTGGCGGGTGCTGTCACCGCTGGCGATGATCATGCGGGCGAAGAGGGAGGTTTTGTCTTGGGTTTCGAGGACGGAGATGTCTTTGGCTTTGATGTCGTCGAGGGCTTCGACGGCAACGGCGACCATGCGTTGGAGGTCGTGCAGTTCTTGTTCGGTCATGTGTTTTCCTAAGGGGATTGGGGGAAGAGGCCGTCTGAAAAGGGTTTCAGACGGCCTTATGCCTGTGTTTATGCGGTGGCGAAGGTAACGCCGGCCAGCTGCGAGCCGATGACGGCGCTGCGGATGGCGGCGAGGGCTTTGGGGCGCACGAAGTTGCGGCGGTAGGCGAGGACGACGCGCCGGCTGGGGGCTTCACCGGCAAACGGGATGATGCTGAAAAGCATATGGTCGTTTTCGGTGAGGGCGGTGGCGGGCAGGACGCTGATGGCCAGGCCGCTGGCAACCATGTGGCGGATGGTGTTGATGGAGCTGCCCTGCAGGGTGTTGGCCAGGCCGTTGATTTTTTGTTTGGCGGCCAGCTCGTTGCAGTTGTCGAGCACGTTGTCGCGCATGCAGTTGCCTTCGGTGAGCAGCAGTACCTGTTCCTGTGCCAGTTCGTGTTGGGTGACGGCGTCGAGTTCTTCGAAGGGGTGGTCTTTGGGGACGATGACGAAGAAGGGTTCGCTGTACAGCTGTTCGGTGACGATGCCGGTTTCCTGAAACGGTTCGGCCACGACGATGGCGTCAAGCTCGCCACGTTTGAGGGCTTCGGTGAGCATGTGGGTGTAGTTTTCTTCGAGCACCAGCGGCATGTTGGGCGCGATGTCGCGCAGCGACAGGATGAGCTTGGGCAGCAGGTAGGGGGCGACGGTGAAGATGAGGCCGAGTTTGAAGGTGCCGTCCAGTTCGTTTTGTTCTTGGCTGGCCAGTCGGCGGATGACGTCGGCTTCGTCAAGCACGCGGCGGGCTTGGGCGACGATGCGCTCGCCCGCTTCGGTGGTGATGACTTCGTTGCTGCTGCGGTCGAACAGGGGTACGGACAGCTCTTCTTCCAGCTTTTTGATGGCGATGGACAGGGTGGGCTGGCTGACGTTGCAGCGCTGCGCCGCTCTGCCGAAGTGCTTTTCCTGTGCCACGGCGACGATGTAGCGCAGTTCGGTCAGGGTCATGTTTCGGCCTTTTTCTGTTGGTCGGGCAGGGTGATGTTGAGTTCGAGCACGTCGAGGCCGTCTTGTTTTTCCTGCGAGATGCGGATGTCGTCGAGCGATACGTTGACGTATTTCGACAGCACTTCCAGCAGCTCTTTTTGCAGGGTGGGCAGATAGTCGGGCGCCTGCGCTTTGACGCGCTCTTGGGCGATGATGATCTGCAGGCGGTCGCGGGCGACTTCGGCGGATTTGGGTTTTTTGCCGAACAGCATATCAATCAGCGACATATCAACCTCCGAAGATGCGTTGGAAGAAGCCTTTTTTCTCGGCTTCGAGGAAGCGCATTTCGCGGTTTTCGCCCAACAGGCGGGCGATGACGTCTTTGTAGGCTTCGGCGGCGACGGCGTCGGCCTGGTGGATGACGGGCTCGCCGGCATTGGATGCCTGCAAAACGTTTTGTGATTCGGGAATGACGCCGATCAGGGGGATGCGCAGGATGTCGGTGATGTCCTGCACCGACAGCATTTCGCCTTTTTCGACGCGCTCGGGCGAGTAGCGGGTGATGAGCAGGTGTTCTTTGACGCGGCCGCCCTGTTCGGCTTTGCGCGATTTGCTCTGCAAAATGCCCAGAATGCGGTCGGAGTCGCGCACGCTGGAAACTTCGGGGTTGGTGGTGACGATGGCTTCGTCGGCGAAATAGAGCGCCATCAGCGCGCCCTGTTCGATGCCGGCGGGGGAGTCGCAGATAACGTATTCGAAGCCCATTTCGCCGGTGAGGGTGTCAAGCACTTTTTCCACGCCTTCGCGGGTAAGGGCGTCTTTGTCGCGGGTTTGCGAGGCGGGCAGGATGTAGAGTTTGTCGCAGTGTTTGTCTTTGATGAGCGCCTGGTTGAGCGTGGCTTCGCCTTGGATGACGTTGATGAGGTCGTACACGACGCGGCGCTCGCAGCCCATGATGAGATCGAGGTTGCGCAGGCCGACGTCGAAATCGATGACGGCGGTTTTGTGGCCGCGCAGGGCGAGGCCGGATGCGATGCTGGCGGAGGTGGTGGTTTTGCCCACGCCGCCTTTGCCGGAGGTGACTACGATGATTTTTGCCACTGTGTTTCCTTTTTTGGGGTTTCGGGGGTGAAAAATGATACGGCAGCCGCTATGCGTCTATGGCCGCGATGACCAAACGGTCTTCGTGAAGGTATATTTGGACGGGGTGTCTGTCCAAGTGGGCGGGCAGCTTCTGCTCGAAATTGCGGTAGATGCCGGCGATGGACACCAGCTCGGCCTGCATGGAATGGATGAAGATGCGCGCGTCGCGGCGGCCTTTCGCCCCGGCCAGCGCACGGCCGCGCATCGGGGCGTAGATGTGGATGTTGCCGTCGGCAATCAGCTCCGCGCCCTCGCTCACCATGCCGGTGACAATCAGGTCGGCGTTTTCGGCGTAAACCTGCTGGCCGGTGCGCACGGGTTCGGCAACGAACACCGTCGGGTGGCCGGACGGTTTGGCCGGTGCGGTTTCGCGCGCGGCCGTCTGCGGCGCGGGCGCGGCGGCGGTGTCGTTCGGGGAGTGTCTGCCTGCGGGGCTGAACGCCACGCCGTTGGCGGCAGCGATTTTCGCCCAGGTTTCGTCGCTGTGGCGCAGGGCGGCCACCGGCAGGCGGCGCGAGCGGAAAACGGCCAACAGCGCGGGGATGTCCACGGCGGCCGGACGGAAAGCCTGCATATCGAGCAACAGCGGCAGGTTCAGCTCGCGGTATTGCGCGGCGCACTTGTCGAGCGCCGCGCCCACAGCCGCCGCATCCGCGCTGTTCAGGTGCACGGCGAGGGCGTCGGTGCGGGCGGACTTGATTTCAAAAGCGGCTTTCATTTCTGCATTACCATAAATTTTTTTAATGGTGGCAGTTTACTGTATTTGCCGACGGGCATCAATTTCTTTACCGGAGGCCGTCTGAAAGCCGAGTATCGGCACGCGCTGAGGGCTTTCAGACGGCCTTTACCCGTTTCGGCTATAATCCGCGCTTCTTTCCGACAACGGCGCATTGCGACATGATACGTTTCGAACAAGTTTCCAAAACCTACCGCGGCGGCTTTCAGGCATTGAAAAACGTCAGTTTCCGCATCGGCAAGGGCGAGATGATTTTTGTGGCCGGGCATTCCGGCGCGGGTAAGTCCACCATGCTCAAACTGATTGCGGGCATCAGCAGGCCGACTTCGGGCAAGGTGTGGATCAACGGGCAGGACACAGGCCGTCTGAACGATGATCAGGCGGGCTTTATGCGCCAGCACATCGGTATCGTTTTCCAAGACCACAAAATCCTGTTCGACCGCAACGTGCTGCAAAACGTGCTGCTGCCGCTGCAAATCGCGGGCTACGGACGCGCCGAGGCGGAAAAGCGGGCGCGGATGGCCATTGAAAAAGTGGGATTGGGCGGACGCGAAGCCGCCGATCCGGTCACGCTTTCGGGCGGCGAGCAGCAGCGCGTGTGCATCGCCCGCGCCGTCGTCCACCAGCCCAGCCTGCTGATTGCCGACGAACCCTCCGCCAACCTCGACCGCGCCTACGCGCTGGACATTATGGAACTCTTCAAAACCTTCCACGAAGCGGGTACCACCGTCATTGTCGCCGCCCACGACGAAACCCTGATGGCCGACTACGGCCACCGCATTTTGCGCTTACAGGAAGGCAGGTTCGCCGCATGACTTACGCCGTACTCCATCTCGAAGCCGCGAAAAACGCCGCCCGCAGCCTGCTGCGCCAGCCCGTTGCCACCCTGCTCATCCTGCTGATGCTGGCCGTTGCCATGACCCTGCCGCTTGCCCTGTATCTGGGTATAGAGAGCAGCCGCGCCGTGCTGGGCAAGATGAGCGAAACGCCGCAGATTACGCTCTATATGGAAACGTCTGCCGCCGAAGCCGACAGTGCCGCCGTGAAAGAGCTGCTCACCGCCGATACCCGCGTCGCCAAAAGCGAGTTTGTCGGCAAGGCGCAGGGTTTGGACGAGTTGAAAAACAGCATGGGCGGGGAAGACATCGTTTCCATGCTCGACGACAACCCGCTGCCCGACGTGTTCGTCGTCACACCGAAAACGGGCACGCCCGCCGAAACCGAAGCCCTGCAACAGGAGCTTTCCAAGCTGCCGATGGTCGAGTCTGCGCGGCTGGACACCGAATGGCTGCAAACGCTTTACCGCATCGACAGCCTCGTGCGGCAGATACTCGCCTTTTTGTCCGTCACCCTCAGCGTGGCTTTCGTTTTGGTGGCGCACAACACCATCCGCCTGCAAATCCTCGCGCGCAAGGAAGAAATCGAAATCGCCCGCCTGCTCGGCGCGCCCGCGTCCTTTATCCGCCGCCCCTTCCTTTATCTGGCCGCCTTGCAGAGCGTGATTGCCGCCGCCGTCAGCCTCGGCCTGTGCGGCTGGCTGATTGCCGCCTCCCGCCCGCTAGTGGTGCAGATTTTCCGCCCCTACGGCATCGACATCGTCTGGCGCTTTTTCCGTCCCGCCGAATGGCTGGCCGTGTTCGCCATTGTGATTGCGCTGGGCATCGTGGGCGCCTGGCTCGCCACCCGCCGCCATCTGGCCTCACTCAAAGCGCAAAGCTGACGGGTGCGCGTTCGCCGGTGGCGTATTTACCGACCTCGACCCGCTGAAATGCGTGCTGCCGTTTGAGCGTTTCCTTACTCAAAACTATTTAATTTATATTAAATACATACATGGATACCATTTTTCTTGACGGCAGCATCATTGCCGAATACTTCTACATCGGACTTGCGCTGCTGGTACTGGCTTCGCTGGTCGCCGGCTATATCGACGCGGTGGCGGGCGGGGCGGGGCTGATTCTGATTCCCGCGTTTCTCATGGTCGGGCTGCCGCCGCAAACCGCGCTGGCGCAGGAAAAACTCGTGAGCACCATCGGCACGGTAGCGGCAATTAAAAACTTTATGAAAAGCGATTCGATTATTTGGAAAATCGTCCCTGTCGGCATTGTTTCTGCTCTGGCAGGGGCGTATATCGGCGCGAAAGTCATCCTGCTGCTGCCCCCCCATGCCATCAGCTACATTATTTTGGCTTTTCTGCCCGTCGGCTTGGCAGCCACGCTGTTTAAAGGCAGGCTGATTGCCAAGTCTGACGACACACAGCGCGGCGAAATCAAAAAATCGGCATTGGCCGTATTCCTAACCTGTCTGACCGTCGGTTTTTACGACGGCTTTTTCGGGCCGGGTACGGGCAGTATTTTCATTATCGCCCTATTCCTGATCAACCGCCTGACCTTGCTGCAAGCCTCAGCCACTTCCAAAATCTTCAATTTTGCTTCCAACATCGGCGCATTTATTGCCTTTGTGCTGGCGGGGAAAATGGCGTTTCTCATCGGCATTCCGATGATTGCCGCCAATCTGGTGGGCAACCATTTCGGCAGCCTGCACGCGATTAACAGCAACGGCGAAATTATTAAAAAAGTATTGGTTGTTACCGTAGGGCTGATTATGTGTACGATGATTTACAAAGCTGTGGCAGGCTAAGGTTTAAAAACCAAAACCCATAGGCCGTCTGAAAGCCTTTCAGACGGCCTGTTATATAATGTGCGCTTTCGTTTCTCCGCCGGATTTCCATCATGACCGACCCCGCCTACATCCCCCTGCGCCTGCATACCGAGTTTTCGATTACCGACGGCATGGTGCGCATCAAAGAAGTAGTCAAAAAAGCGCAGGAATACGGCCTGCCTGCGCTGGGTATCAGCGATTTGATGAACGAGTTTGGCCTGGTGAAATTCTACAAAGCCTGCCGCAGCGCGGGCATCAAGCCGATTGGCGCGGCGGACGTGTGGATCGGCAATCCCGAGTCGCCCGACAAGCCTTTCCGCGCGATGCTGATTATCCGCAACGAGGCCGGTTATCTGCGTTTGAGCGAGCTTTTAACCGCCGCCTATGTCGGCAAAGACCGCAATCTGCACCATGCCGAGCTAAACCCCGAATGGCTCTCCGAGGGCGACAACAGCGGCCTGATCTGCCTTTCGGGCGCGCATTTGGGCGAAGTGGGCGCGAACCTGATGAACGGGCATGAAGACGCGGCGCGTGCGGCGGCCTTGAAATACGCGGCTTGGTTTCCGAACGCGTTTTATTTGGAATTGCAACGCCTGCCCGAGCGGCCGGAATGGGAAGCGTCGGTATCGGGCAGCGTGAAGCTGGCCGAGGAATTGGAGCTGCCGGTGGTGGCGACGCATCCGGCGCAGTTTATGAACGAGGGCGACTTTAACGCGCACGAGGCGCGCGTGTGCATCGCCGGCGGCTGGGTGCTCAGCGATAAAAAACGTCCGCGCGAGTTTACGGCCGGCCAGTTTTTCATTCCGCCCGAAACCATGATCGGGCGTTTCGTCGATTTGCCCGAAGCCTTGGAAAACTCGGTGGAAATCGCCAAACGCTGCAATCTGCACATCACTTTGGGCAAAAACTTCCTGCCGCTGTTCCCTACTCCGGACGGCCTGTCGCTGGACGATTATTTGGTGAAACTGTCCAACGAAGGTTTGCAGGAACGCATGGTTCAGCTTTATCCCGACGAGGCGGAACGGGCGGCGAAAATGCCGGAATATCAGGAGCGGCTGGATTTTGAGTTGAACATCATCATCCAGATGAAATTCCCCGGCTATTTCCTTATCGTACAAGACTT
>CAMURX010000035.1 GCA_947097615.1 uncultured Neisseria sp.
TCGGTAATTCAGTGCTTGCCATTTGTCATTTATTGGGTCGTAAACAAGCAAATCATTTTCAATAATAAACTTATTTATAAAATTGATGAACTCATTATCATCAGCACAAATATTGCAATATATAATATTTCCAATTCAATCGCAAAGTTTAGGCCGCATTTGGTGCCGGTATACGACCAATAGGCATACTGCCGTTTCTGCGTTTCGCCACTCTTGCGGTAAACGGTGGCAAACTTCTATGCGGGACGGGCAAGCTGTTTGCGCTTTGCCACGCCATTTCTTTTCCCTTTGCTCCAACTGCGCAAATCCGGTTTCAGACGGCCTCTTCGTCTTCCTGCACGGCGTCGCGCTGCGCCTGTGCGCCGTAGTAGTCGTCGACCATGCGGCAGCTGCGTTCGGGTTCGCGGTAGCCGCCCGCTTTGTCGCGCGGGGGGAAGGAGACGTCGGGGGCGGGCAGGTGGCTGTAGGGGATTTGCGCGAGGAGGTGGCGGATGATGTTGAGGCGGGCGGTGCGTTTGTCGTTGCTGTCGGCGACGAACCACGGCGCCCAGGAAGTGTCGGTGGCGGCGAGCATATCGTCGCGCGCCTGCGAGTAGTCGTACCAGCGGCGGTAGGATTCGATGTCCATCGGTGAGAGTTTCCAGATTTTGCGCGGGTCGGCGATGCGGTTTTTCAGACGGCGCTCCTGCTCGGCCATGTCGATTTCCAGCCAATATTTGAGGAGGAGGATGCCGCTGTCGGTGAGGGCTTTTTCAAAGAAGGGCATGATGGCGAGGAACTGGCGGCAGTCGTCTTCGCTGCAAAAACCCATTACTCGTTCGACACCTGCCCTGTTGTACCAGCTGCGGTCGAAGATGACGACTTCGCCGGCGGCGGGCAGATGGGGGACGTAGCGTTGCAGGTAAATTTGGCTTTTTTCGCGCTCGGTGGGGGTGGGCAGGGCAACAGTGCGGAAGATGCGGGGGCTGACGCGTTCGGTGAGGGCTTTGATGGTGCCGCCTTTGCCCGCGCCGTCGCGGCCTTCGAAGAGGATGCAGACTTTGAGTCCTTCGTGCTGCACCCAGCGTTGCAGGGCGACGAGTTCGCCGTGCAGGTGCTTGAGTTCTTTCAGGTATTTTTTCAGGCTGATTTTTGCTTTTTTCTTGGTTTTGCTGTTCATGTTTATGCTCCTTTGTCGGGTGGTTGCGGAAGGGGCGGAAGATAGCATATCCGCGCTTTGCTCCCAAGCGGCGGGAGGCCGTCTGAAAGATGGGGACGGGGTTTCAGACGGCCTTTGTTTGCCGGTACAGGCCAAGCTCGGAACACACGATAATCGGCGTTTGGGCGCGGACTCCGTTGCAAAAAGAGGCCGTCTGAAAAGTCCTTATCGGGCTTTCAGACGGCCTCTGTGCCGTTTGCGGCGGCGTGCCGCCAAGGGGGTTTAGTGGTGGATAGCCTGTTCGAGTGCCAGTTTTTCCTGCCTCTCGGCTTCGGCGGCTTCGCGTTCGCGGCGGGTGGCGTGGCGCATCATGTACCAATTGAGGACGATGACGAGTGTGCCGACAACGCCGATGATGATGGTAGCCAAAACGTTCATCTGCGGGTCGAGGCCAAGTTTGATGCGCGAGAAGATGACCTGCGGCAGGGTGGACGAGCCGGGGCCGGACAGGAAGGAGGTAATCACCAAATCATCGAGCGACAGGGTGATGCCGAGCAAAAAGCCCGAGGCGATGGCGGGGGCAATCAGAGGCAGGGTGATGACGAAGAAGATTTTCAGCGGCCGCGCGCCCAAGTCCATCGCCGCTTCTTCCAGCGACTGGTCGAGCTCGCTCAGGCGGGCGCGGATAAGGACGGTGATGTAGGCCATGCACAGGGTGGTGTGGCCGAGGAAGATGGTGAAGAAGCCGTTGCCCAGCCAGTCTTGGCGGCCGAATATTTCCTGAATCATGCCCTGTACTTGGATGATGAGCAGCAGCATGGACAGGCCGGTGATGACGTCGGGCATCACCATCGGCGCGGACACCATGCCGGCAAACAGGGTGCTGCCGCGAAAACGTTTGATGCGGGCGAGGGCATAGCCCGCCAGCGTGCCGAGGACGACGGCGGCCAGCGAGGAGGCGACGGCGATGCGCAGCGACAGCCAGGCGGCTTCGAGGATTTGGTCGTTGTCCAGCAGCTTGGCATACCATTTGGTGGAGAAGCCGCCCCAAATGGTGACCAGCTTGGATTCGTTGAAGGAATACACCACCAACACAATCAGGGGGATGTAGAGGAAGGCCAGGCCGAGGAAGAGCATGGCACGCAGAAACCAAGAGGTGTTTTGCCGTTTAGCCATTTTTGCCTCCTTCTTCCAGCTGGCGGGTTTCGTAGCGGTGGTAGAGCGTGATGGGGAAGACCAGCAGCAGCACCATGACGACGGCCAGCGCGGAAGCCAGCGGCCAGTTGTTCTGCTCGAAGAAGGTCATCCACAGCACTTTGCCTATCATCAGGTTGTCCGAACCGCCGACCAGATCGGGGATGACGAACTCGCCGACGGCAGGCACGAACACCAGCATCGAACCGGCGATAATGCCCGCTTTCGACAGCGGCAGGGTGATCGAGAAAAACGCCTTCACCGGCCCCGCGCCCAAATCGGAAGCGGCTTCGAGCAGGCGGTGGTCGAGTTTGATAAGCTGGGTGTAGAGCGGCAGGATCATAAAGGGCAGATAGGCGTATACCATCACCAGTTGCAGCGAGAAGGCGTTGTAAAACATATCGAGCGGCTCGCTGATGATGCCGTATTTCATCAGCAGGTGGTTGATGATGCCGTTGGAGCTGAGCAGCCCCATCCAGGCGTAGACGCGCAGCAGGAAAGACGTCCAAAACGGCAGCATGATGGCCAGAAGCAGGCCGTTGCGGTAGGCCGGTTTGGCGCGCGAAATGGCATAGGCCATCGGATAGCCGACAAGCAGGCAGATCAGGGTGGTGAGGCAGGCGGTTTTTACCGACGACCAATAAGTGCGCAGATACATATTGCTGTTGCCGTCGGCGGACGAGAGGCCGAACATCTGCGACAGCGTGCCGCCGAAGTTTTGGAAGATTTCCTTGTAATTCTGCGTGACAACGTGCAGGGCTTGTTTGCCGGTTTCGGGGTCGGTGACAAACAGGTCGGTATAGGGCGGAATCTTGATGTCCTGCTCGGCAAAGCTGATTTTTAGGACAATAAAGAAGGGCACGAGAAACAGCAGCAGCAGCCAAACATAGGGCACGCCGATGACGAATTTGCCCCCGGGACGCAGGCGGCGTTTGATATTGACGGACATTTCAGACGGCCTCCTAGCGGGTCAGCGGGGTGGGCTG
Source organism: uncultured Neisseria sp. (assembly GCA_947097615.1). Taxonomy (GTDB): domain Bacteria; phylum Pseudomonadota; class Gammaproteobacteria; order Burkholderiales; family Neisseriaceae; genus Neisseria. The sequence goes on from CAMURX010000035.1 coordinate 3,319, forward strand.
GTTTTCCGGCCAGTCGAGATACACCTCGTCGCCCCAGGTCGGCGGCGTGAGGTTGCGCACATACCAGTAGGGCGCGGGCACCTGGCTTTTGACGATGCGGCCGCTGTCGGTCTGCACGTGGTAGATGGCGTAGCTGCCGAGGTAGGCGATGTCTTTCACCGTGCCCTTCGCCCAGTTGTGCGTGTCGCGGTGCGCCGGTTTTTCCTTGTGCAGGTCGATGTCTTCGGGGCGGATGCTCACCCAGATGGTCTGCCCCGTTTCGGCCTCGAATTTCTGGTCGGTGTAGACCTTGCTCGGCAGCTCGGGGCAGTCGATCAGGGCGTGCTCGTCGTCTTTGTGCGCCACTTTGCCCTCGAAAATGTTGGTTTCGCCGATAAATTCGGCGGTGAAGCGGCTGTTGGGATAGTCGTAGATATTGCTGGGCGTGTCGACCTGCTGCAGTTCTCCGTCGGACATAATCGCCACGCGGGTGGCCATGGTCATTGCTTCTTCCTGGTCGTGCGTCACCATGATGCAAGTAACGCCCACTTTTTCCAGCGTATTCACCAGTTCGAGCTGGGTTTGCTGGCGCAGCTTTTTGTCGAGCGCGCCCAAGGGTTCGTCCAGCAGCAAAAGCTTCGGCCGTTTCGCCAGCGAACGCGCCAGGGCGACGCGCTGCTGCTGGCCGCCGGAGAGCTGGTGCGGCTTGCGCTTGGCGTATTTCGTCATCTGCACGAGACGCAGCATTTCGTCGACGCGCTCTTGGATTTCGGTGGGCGGCACTTTGTCCTGTTTCAGGCCGAAGGCGATGTTCTGTTCTACGGTCATGTGCGGGAACAGGGCGTAGCTTTGGAACATCATATTGATGGGACGCTCGTAGGGAGCGAGGGCGGTGATGTCCTGGCCGTCGAGGATGATGCTGCCTTCCGACGGCGTTTCCATACCGGCCAGCATGCGCAGCAGCGTCGACTTGCCCGAGCCGGAGCTGCCGAGCAGGGCGAAGATTTCATGTTGTTGAATATCGAGGCTGATATGTTTGACGGCGAAGTTTTCACCGAATTTTTTGACCAGCCCCCTGATTTGCAGGTAGGACTGTGCGGCGGATTCTGTGGTCATTTCACATGCTCCAAAGAAACTCGATACCGGCTGGAACGGAACTCGAAAGGTGGATGTGTAAGCCGGCAATGCGGGGGGAAGCGATTGTCCGTTCGGCATTGTCCGGCTGCGGAAATATAGTGAAACAAAATGGGAAAGATACAAGGCAGCAAGCCGCAGACAGTATGGGTAATACGGCAAGGCGCAGCACCGCCGTAGATTTTCTGTTTTGTTTCGCTATAAAAAAGCGGCGTATTATATGGGCGGCCTTGCGCGGGGGCAAACGGATTCGGCCAAAGCTGCCGATATCGCCGCCTTGTAGGCCGAAAAGCAACAGCGCGGCAGGCTGAGGCCGTCTGAAAGCCGGTTTTCCCGTTTTCAGACGGCCTCTTTATTTATCCGATGCAGGTTTTCAGCGCCAGATTTTCAGGTTCTGAATGCTTTGGCGCGCTTTGGCAAACAGGTCGGTGTCTTCACGGCCGCCCTGCCCTTCTTCTGCGGCGGCCTTATCGGGCGCGGGTGCGTCGTCGGCGAGGGTGGCGAACGCGGCATGTGCGTGGCGGCGCGGTTGGGCGAAGGCGGCGTTGACGGCACGCTCGGCAGCCAATTCCTCCTGCTCTTTCTGCTGCTGCACCAGATATTTTTGCACAATGGGGATAAAGCCGCGGTCGTGGTGGCTGATGTGGGTGAACAACCAGGATTGCAGCAGATCGAGCAGCTCCTGCCCGATGTCTTCTCCGCTGCTGTGGGCGGCCTGCATTTCGCCTACTTTGTCGACGAAGCGGCGGTGTATCTGCTTGTGCTGGCGGCTCAGGGGATAGCCCGCGTCGTCCATCAGCTTTTCTTCATCGGTGAAATGTTCGACGGTGTAGCGTATCAGGTCGCCGATAATCCGCCCTTCGGCGGCGGTGTCTTTGTTTTGGTTGGCTTCGTAAAGTTCGTTCAGGCAGCGCACGAGGATTTTGTGCTGCTCGTCCACCTGTCCGATGCCGGTGTCCAAATCCGGCGTCCAGTCGAAAAAGTTCATGGCGTTTTTCCGTTGTTGTTGTTTTTCAAAACGCGCCATTCTAGCGGCACGGCACAAAACGCCCTTAATCCAGGTCAAACAATGCGTCCGCGCAATTAAAGAGGCCGTCTGAAACCCGGTTTCGGGTTTTCAGACGGCCTTTTGGGAAACGCGGCTAGTCCGCCCGTTTCAAGCCTTTGTTTTTCACCGTTTCGATCATGCCGTCGATGCCTTTTTGCGCGATCAGCTCGCCGAACTGGTTGCGGTAGACGGTGACGATGCCCACACCGTCCACCTGGATATTGTAGAGTTTGTATACCCCGCCGCTCGGATAGAGCTGGTAGGCCACTTCATACCGTTTGCCCTCGGGCGTGCGGATTTCGGAATAAACGTCGGTTTTGCCGCCGCGCTCCGTTATTTTCGGCAGCACCTTCACCTCGGCGCGGCGCGCGCCCATCATCGCCGAACGGGCATACATCCTGATCAGCATGCCTTTAAACGCACGGACAAACTCCTGCTTCTGTCGCGCGTCAAACTGCCGCCACGGCTGGCCGACGGCCATTGCCGAGAGCCGCTCGTAATCCAAAAAGCGGTCGGCATACTGCTCCACGCTGCGGATTCTCTGCTGCTCGTCCAAAGACGTATTTTTCACAATGCCCAACACATCCTCGATATTGCGGCGCACCTGCTGCTGCGCGGGATGGTTTTCCGCCGCCTGCACGGCGGGCGCCGCAGCCAAAACGGCGCATACTGCATAACGGTATGCAAACATAAGCTATCCTTTCTTGTGTTCTCCGGGCACACCCGGAACGCCGCACACTCTACCAGCCCGCGCCACGCCGTGCAAAGGCCGTCTGAAAGCACAGCTTCAACGAAGTTAAAAACGGCAATCCCGCCTTTCAGACGGCCTTGCCCCGCTGCGGCGGCGGTTATATTATCGGCGCTCCCTTTGCCGCGCATGGACGCATCCCGTGAAAAAAACCGCCCTACTGACCGCCCTGGCCGCCGCCCTCGCCGCAGGCGCCTATCTTTATTACCACCGCCAGAGCGACGCCCTGCCCCAAGGCATCGCCCAATCCAACGGCCGCCTCGAACTCAACCGCCTCGACGTCGCCACCCTCTACCCCGGTCGCGTCCGCGCCATGCCCTTTGACGAAGGCGCCGACATCAAAGCGGGTGACATCCTCGCCGAACTCTCCTCTGAAACCAGCAGCAGCCGCCTCGAAGAAGCACAGGCCGCCGAACGCCTGCGTCAAGGCAGCGTCCGCCGCGCCCGCGCCGCCCAAGAACAGACCCTGCGCACCGTAACCAAAGCCGAAGCCAACAGCGAAGCCGCCCGCCAACAGCAGCGCGTCGCCAAAATGGAATGGGACAACGCGCGCAAAATGCAGGCCGACGGACTCGTCTCCCCCGCCGAAACCGAGCGCCGCCGCGCCGATTACGAACGCGCTTCGGCCGCCGTCAAAGCCGCCGAAGCCGCCCGCGCCGAAGCACAGGCCGCCGTCGCCCAAAGCCGTGCTGCCGAAAGCGAAGCACAGGCCGCCGCGCAACAGGCCGCCGCCGCTGTGAAGGCCGCCGGCTCGGCCAACGACGACATGAACATCCGCGCACCGATAAACGGACGGCTGGAATACAGAATCGCCGAAGTCGGCAGCGTCGTTGCCGCCGGCTCGAAAATCGCCAGCCTGCTCGACCCCGCCGACGTCTCGATGAACATCTTCCTGCCCGCCGCCGCCATGAGCCGCCTGAAAGTCGGCGGCGAAGCACGCATCCGCCTCGACGGCATCGACGCCGTCTTCCCCGCCAAAATCTCATTCATCGCCGCCGAAGCCCAGTTCACGCCCAAATCGGTGGAAACCGAAAACGAACGCGCCAAACTGATGTTCAAAGTCAAACTGAAAATCCCCGCCGACACCGCCCTGCGCCACAACCGCCTGCTCAAAGGCGGTATGACGGGCAACGGTTTTGTCAAAACCGACGAAGCCGCCGCATGGCCGCAGGATTTGGCCGTGAAACTGCCGCAGTAGAAACCGCGCGCGTCTGCGCTTTGAGGCCGTCTGAAACCCCGCAACGGAGCTTTCAGACGGCCTCTGCCGCTGCGGCGACTGCATATGCCGCTTTATGGCGTAAAAGCCGCCGCAACACCAAATGTCAACGGCTGCTAATGCAGATGCTCGTAAATCTTTTCGGCCAAGGCTTTGCTGATGCCTTCGACTTGTGCGAGGTCTTCTTTGCTGGCGGCGGCGACGCCGCGCAGGCCGCCGAAGCGGGTGAGCAGGGCTTGGCGGCGTTTGCTGCCTACGCCGGGGATTTCGCCGAGTGAGGAGGTGATGCGGGCTTTGTCGCGTTTTTTGCGGTGGCCGGTGATGGCGAAGCGGTGCGATTCGTCGCGCACGGTTTGCAGGAGGTGCAGGGCGGGGCTGTTGGGCGGCAGGCGGAAGGTTTCGCCGGTGAAAGGCAGGATGAGTTCTTCCATGCCGGCTTTGCGCTCGGGGCCTTTGGCAATGCCGATGAGCGGGATGGACAGGCCGAGTTCCTGCCATACGGCCACGGCCACGCCGATTTGGCCTTTGCCGCCGTCGATGAGTACCACGTCCGGCCATTTGACGGCTTCGCCTGCGGCTTCGGCCTGTTGCATTTTGCCGTAGCGGCGGGTGAGCACTTCGCGCATGGCGGCGTAGTCGTCGCCGGGTTTGGCGGTGGTGATGTTGTAGCGGCGGTATTGCGAGGGCTGGATGTTGTGTTCGTCGTACACGACGCAGGAGGCGATGGTGGCTTCGCCTTGGGTGTGGCTGATGTCGAAGCATTCGAGGCGGTTTAGGCCGTCTGAATCCATGTTGAGGATTTTGGCCAATTCGTCGATGCGCTGCTGCTGGCCGGTATGTTGCAGGCGGCGTTGTTCGATGGCGATGCGGGCGTTTTGTTCGGCCATGTTGAGCCAGACTTTGCGTTCGCCTATGGTTTTGGTCACGAACTGCATTTGTTTGCCGTGTTCGCTTTCGAGTGCTTCGCGCAGGCTTTGGGGGATGGTGAAGTTGCTGATGATGATGTCAGGCTTGGCTTTGCCGAGGTAGTGTTGGGCGACGAAGGCTTCGGCGTAGTCTTGGCCTTGCGGGTCGGGGTCGTTTTTGAGGTCGGGGAAGAAACTTTTGTCGCCGACGTGCCGCCCACCGCGTATGCTGACCCAGTGTACGCAGACGAGGCCGTCTGAAACGGCCAGCGCGAGCAGGTCGATGTCGTTGGGGTTGTCGGGGTTTTTGCTGTCGATAAACTGGCTGCTCTGCATGATGCAGAGGGCTTGGATTTGGTCGCGGTAGCGGGCGGCCTGTTCAAACTCGAGGGCTTCGGCGGCGGCCTGCATTTTTTGTTGCAGGGTGTGCGTGAGCTCGGCGGTTTTGCCGTTGAGAAAATCGGCGGCCTGGCGCACGCTGTCGCGGTAGTCTTCTTCGCTGATGTAGCCGACGCAGGGCGCAGTGCAGCGTTTGATTTGGTAGAGCAGGCAGGGGCGGTCGCGGTTGGCGAACACGCTGTCTTCGCAGGTGCGGAGCATAAACACTTTTTGCAGAACCTGAATGCTGTCGCGCACGGCACTGCTGTTGGGGTAGGGGCCGAAGTATTGGTTGGGCTTTTTGAGCGTGCCGCGATAGTAGGCCATCCGGGGGTAGGTATGGCCGCTGAGCATGAGGTAGGGGTAGCTTTTGTCGTCGCGAAACAGGATATTGTATTTGGGCGACAGGGCTTTGATGAAATTGTTTTCCAGAATCAGCGCTTCGGCTTCGGAGCGGGTAACGGTGGTTTCGATGTGGTGGATTTGCTTCACCATCAGGGCGATGCGCGGGGAATGGTCGTTTTTTTGGAAGTAGCCAGACACGCGCCGTTTGAGGTTGACGGCTTTGCCGACGTACAACACGTTGCCCGCTTTGTCGAAAAAGCGGTACACGCCGGGCAAAAGCGGCAGGTTTTTGAGAAACAGCGGAATGTCGAAATGATCTTGCATGGTGTGGCGGCAGGTTTTTGTTTTTCAGACGGCCTGCATTATACCGAGGCGGCGAAAGGCCGTCTGAAAGCTCCAAACTAGGCTTTCAGACGGCCTTTTTTACAGCGGGTGCTTACTTGCTGTGTTTGCGGAAATATTCCCACTCTTCCACCACGCTGCCGTCGGGCAGGTGGCACATGGCGTATTCGTTGCCCTCTGCGTCCTTGCGCGGCTCGAGTTTGCCGCCGCGTTCGACGCAGAACACGGAAGCGGGATTGGCCATGCCGACGGCGGGCGGCGGCGCGTCGGTGGTTTTGCCACTTTTTTTGGCACAGGCCGACAGCGCGGCGGCGGCGAGAATCAGGGCGAGAGTGGTTGCGGGTTTCATGGCGGGATACCTTTCTTTTTAACGGATTAATGACGGGAAAGATCAGAAGGGCGACGGGCATCACGGGCAAACTGCTGCGCGCAGTAAGCGCTGCCGCCCGCGCGGTATTTGTTACCCTCAATTCCGCCCAAAGGCTCGGAACACGACGGGGAAACGCCCGCCACACCCTGCCACGGCGCGGCGCAGGCGGACAAAACGGCAGATGCAGCCAGCAACAGCAAAACGGTTTTCATATGATTCCTTTCAGACGGCCTTTTTAAACGGGCGGATTATACGGTCAAACGCCGCCCTTCTGCCGCCGCTCGCGGAAAAAAGCCCGCAGCAGGGCGCGGCTCTCGTCGGCCAGAATGCCGCCGAACACCGCCGTATGGCTGTTCAGACGGCCGTCGGCAAACAAATCGCACACGCTGCCTGCCGCGCCGCTTTTGGGCTCGGCCGCACCGAACACCACCCGCGCCACCCGCGCCTGCAACAGGGCGGAAGCGCACATCGCGCACGGCTCGAGCGTCACATACACATCGCAACCCTCCAAACGCATACTGCCGAGCCGCCGCCCCGCCGCCGAGAGCGCGCGGATTTCCGCGTGCGCGCTGACATCGCAGTCGGCCAGACAGCGGTTGTGCGCCGCCGCCAGCACCTCGCCGCCGCGCACCACCAGTGCACCCACCGTCACTTCCCCCAGCGCCGCAGCCGCTTCTGCCTGCCGCAGCGCCAGCCGCATAAAGCGCTCCGCCTCGGCTTCGGCAGGCGGCAGGGCAACGGGCGGATGGCGTTTGACCGCATCCAGCAGCGCGGCCTTGTCCTCCTCCGTCAACGCGCGCGCGTCCGTGCCCGCGCATTCCGCCGCCAGCTGCCACAGCACGCTGCGCGTCACCGTGCAGCCCGCCGCTTTGAGCAGCAAAAAAGCCTGCACCGCCCCCGTCCGCCGCAAATCCCCGCGCGTCAGCATGCCCAGCGCGTTGAGGGCGCGGACAACGGAAGGGGCAAAAGGCGGCGTGGCAAGAAGCATGGTTTCGGAATCGTTGGAAAAAAGTCGGGAAACGGGTTTGCGCGGCTTGAGGCCGTCTGAAACTTATCAGCCTGCTGCGTCCCCGTTAGGATGGGTTTGCGCCGCTGCGGCAACTTTGGCAGGACATCGGCGAAATGCAGTTCTGCGAACTGCCATCCCCGCCCCCTGCCCTCCCCCGCGCTTTAAGGCGCAGGGGAGGGAGCCCGATTCGCGGCAGGATTGGCGGTTTCAGACGGCCTCAAGAATAAATACGGGGCAAAACAAAAGCCAAGTCGGCAAACTTGGCTTTTTGAGTTGGTGGGTCCGGTGGGGTTCGAACCCACGACCAAGGGATTATGAGTCCCCTGCTCTAACCCCTGAGCTACAGACCCTGCATGCCGCTCGGGCAGCAAAGCGCGGCATTCTAGCGGCAATCGCGGCCGAAAACAAGGGCGGCGGGAAATTTATCGGCAAAGGCCGTCTGAAAGCGTGGCTTCAAGGAAGTGAAAAGCTTTCAGACGGCCTTTGCCTTCACAAACGTACGCCATCAATAGCATTTACAAGCTTAACGCACCGTCCCACACGATAAAATAACCGAATTTCCCTTTCTTCACTTCGCCTCCCGCCTGTTTGCCCGCTTCGGTCAAAGAATAATATTTCCCCTCAAACTGCTGAAGTCCCGCATCACAGAGCTTCTGGTTGCACTCTTGCGTACTGATGCCCCATTTTTCGGCCAGCTTGGCCGCAGTCAGTTTTCCATATCCCTGAGGAGAAACTTCATGGCTTTCTGCTTCGGTGTTCACCGCATCCAACGATACCTTCACTTCTTCGCTGATACGGATAATTCTCTGTGCTTCTTCATAGGCATCCCGATAAATTTGCCCGTCTTCATCCTTGGATAAGAAAATCCCCATTTCGTGATTGTTTACTTGGCTGAACTCATAAAGATTCAGGCTGGTAATGATGCATGACTGCTCGCTGATGTAGCATTTGGCGTGAAGATTCGGGCAATAGCTGATGCGCACATAATCCAGCGATTTAAACCATTTCATTTCGGAAGGGTTCAAATCGTTTTTTCCATAGATAATCCGGATGTCGATTTTCATCCGGTTTTTATCTTCCAAAAGCTCTTTCAAACGGTCGTTGAGCTTCCAATACGGGCTGATGAGAAACAAACGTTCCCGCGCATTTTTAATCAGCTCTTCCAAGTAAAAACTGGCGGCTGTAGTGGTCAGAAATTTTGCCATAAGACTTTCCCTTATTTACTCATTACACACACAACAGATGCCGTCTGAAAGCGAAACCGCAACGAAGTTAATAGCTTTCAGACGGCCTTTTTTTCACACCATCACCGCGTTACGGGTTTGTAGCGAATCCGCTTCGGCTTCGCGCCCTCTTCGCCCAAGCGGCGTTTTTTATCGGCTTCGTATTCCTGATAGTTGCCGTCGAAGAACACCCATT
>CAMURX010000036.1 GCA_947097615.1 uncultured Neisseria sp.
TAGGCGCGGCGCAGGTCGGAGCCTTTCATCAGTTTGTGGCGGTTGAAGCGGCCTTGCGGATCGACGCGGGCTTTGTAGTCCCAAAAGGGCTGCATTTCTTCGTCGGTGAGAAATTCGAGTTTGGTAATGCCGATGCCGTGTTCGCCGGAAATCACGCCGTTCAGGCGGCGTGCGATGCGCATGATGCGCTCGACCGCGCGGTGGGCGGTTTGCAGCATTTCGTAGTCGTCTGAATTGACGGGGATATTGGTGTGGACGTTGCCGTCGCCCGCGTGCATGTGCAGGGCGACAAACACGCGGCCGCGCACGGTTTTGCTGTGGATTTTGCCCAGCGCGGCGTTGATTTTGGCATCGGCCTTGCCGCTGAAAATATCGGCCAAGGGCTTCATCACATCGGTTTTTACCGACACACGCAGCCTGAAATCGCGGAATGCGATAAAGCAGCTTTCGTCGTCGCGTGCTTCCGAAGCAGCCTGAACGGCGCTGCCGAAACGGTTTTTATAGTCGGCCAAGGGCGAATCGAGATGATCGAGCAGCCATTGCCAGCGTTGCCGTACGGCTTCGACATGGGCAAGGGCGTGGCGGGCGCGATCGCCCAACAATTCGGCGCTGGGCAGGTCGGTGTCCATTTTGTCCACCGGCAGGCTGCCTGAAAGATATCGGATGAGCGCGTCGCAGAGTTTGAGCTTGTTTTGAATCGACAATTCGATGTTGATGCGCTCGATGCCGTCTGAATACTCGCCCAGCCGCTCGAGCGGAATCACTACGTCTTCATTGATTTTAAAGGCGTTGGTGTGTTTGGCGATGGCGGCGGTGCGGCTGCGGTCGAGCCAGAAGGTTTTGCGCGCTTCGGGGGTAACGGCGATAAAGCCTTCGCCTTCGCGCTCGCGTGCCAGCTCGCAAATGCGCTCGGCGGCGGCGGATACGGCATCTTCGTCGTCGGACACGATGTCGGCCAGCAACACCATTTTCGGCCGCCCGCGCCCCGCCGCTTTGGTGGCGTAGCCCACGGCGCGCACATAACGCCAGTCCAAATGCTCCAAACCGGCCAGCCGCACGCTCTCGTGCCCCAGCAGGTAATCGCGGATTTCGACAATCGACGGCGTGGCTTTGGCCACCGTGCCGAAAAACTCCATGCACACCGTGCGCGTATGCTTGGGCATGGTGTGCAGCACAAAGGCCACGCTGGTGATGATGCCGTCGGTGCCTTCTTTCTGCACGCCCGGCAGGCCGCTGAGGAATTTGTCGGTAACGTCTTTGCCCAAACCGACTTTGCGGAATTTGTGGCCGGGGATTTCCAAGCGTTCGGTTTTAACGATATTGAGGCCGTCTGAATCCAGCGTGTGAACGTCGAACACGGCGGTTTCTTCGTCGTGGATTTTGCCGAAATTGTGGCGCACGCGCTCGATGCGCAGCCATTCGCCCTGCGGGTTCACCATCTGCCAGTAGGCCAGATTATCCAGCGCGGTGCCCCACAACACGGCCTTTTTGCCGCCCGCGTTCATCGCCACATTGCCGCCCACGCAGGATGCGTCGGCCGAAGTCGGGTCAACGGCAAACACCAGCCCGGCCTGATGCGCGGTTTCTTCCACCCGCCGCGTTACCACGCCCGCGCCGCAATGGATAATCGGGTGTTTGCCCTCCAAACCGGCCAGCGGCACATACTGCACGCCGCCGTGCAAATCGAGTTTTTCGGTATTGATTACCGCGCTGTTGGCATCCAGCGGCACCGCTCCGCCGGTGTAACCCGTGCCGCCGCCGCGCGGAATAATCACCAAATCCAGCTCAATCAGCGCGCGCACCAGCGGCGCGACTTCGGCTTCGGTGTCGGGGTTGACCACCACAAAGGGATATTCCACGCGCCAGTCGGTCGCGTCGGTAACGTGGGTAACCCGCGCCAGCCCGTCAAACATAATATTGTGCGGCTTGGTGATTTTGGAGAGCCGCTGCAAGATGCGCTCGCGCTTGGCGCGGGTGTCGTCAAAACTTTCGTCAAAACGCTTTACCGCCGCTTCCGCCGCCGCCACGAGTAGGGCAACCTGCGGATTATCGTCGCGCCGCTTGTGGATTTCGCCCAAACGGTGGCGCATCTCGCCCACCAAAGCCTCGCGGCGCTTGGGGTGCGCCAATAAATCATCAACCAGATACGGATTGCGCTCCACCACCCAAATATCGCCCAACACTTCAAACAGCATCCGCGCCGAGCGGCCGGTTTTGCGCTGCGCGCGCAAGTCTTCCAGCGTCTGCCAGGCTTCATCGCCCAACAGACGGATCACGATTTCGCGGTCGGTGTAGGAAGTGTAGTTGTAGGGGATTTCGCGCATACGCGCGGGAGACGTTGCGGGAGGTGTGGCAAGGCTTGCGGTCATGGTTGTGTTCCGTGTTTTGGTGTTTGGTGTTTTTATTGTTGGGTCTGTTGATACTCAGCTTGCGAGACGGTTTTTTGAGTAAAAAATGCCCGAATGCAAGGAAAAAAGCGCAGCAAGGTTGGACACCTTGCGAGCATTTTTGACGCGGCAGGCGGGTATTTTTTATCAAAAACACCGCCGCCAGGCTGATTATCAACAGACCCTAGGCCGTCTGAAAGCGGGGAAGACTCCGTTTTCAGACGGCCTCAGGTTTTGTTGTGTTGTTGCAATGTAATGTAAATTTAACGCCGTTTCAAGTTGGAATGTAGACAATCCGGCGGCAGGCGGGCGCGGGAGAAAATCCGCTTGGTGTTTCGCGGCGGCGCGGTTATAATGCGCGGCTTCTTATGGCGGGTCTCCCCGCATGGCAACTTGGAACAACGGGTCAGGGGCGGAAGCCAGCAGCCCACTCCGACGAGCCAGTGCCGGGGGTCGGGCTCGCCGCCCTATTTGAAAAAGCCGCAGGTTTTGCCTGCGGCTTTTTGCTTGGTTTTCCGTAATGATTCAGAGCGGAGAGGCCGTTCCTGCGTAGGCGGGAATGACGTTTCTGAAAAGCCGCATTTCACGTTTTCAGACGGCCTCTCGCTCAAACAGAAACACTTGAAAGGCCGTCTGAAAAACGCGGAGCAGCACTTTCAGACGGCCTCTATTATTGCCCGAACGCTTAAAACCGGTATTTCAAAGCTAGGGCGATTTCGTTTTGCTTGTAGGCGAACAGATCGGCATTGCTGCGGCCGACGGTGCGTTTGACGCGCAATTCGGGATAGATGTCTTTAAAGGAAAATTTCGACGCGCCAATGGCGGCGGTAAGGATGGTTTGGCGGTCGCGGCGCGGCTCGCCGGCGGTGAGGTAGCTGCCGGCGTCGTAGCGGCTGAGGCGGTAGAGGGCGGCGGCGTTGAAATAAACGCCGTTTTTAAACATTTTGTAGCCGCCGACGCGGGCGGTGTACTCTTTGCTGCGCGAGGCGGCGTAGGGGTATTTACGGCGGGCGAGGTCTATGCCGCCGTAGAGGCCGAGGCCGTCTGAAAAGGTGTAGCCCAGCCCCGCGCCGCCGGTGTAGAGGGTGTAGTCGCTGTAATACTGCCGCTCCTGTTCGAGGTATTTCACCCGCTTGGCTTCGGCGCGGACGTTGAGCGACCATTTGGCCGTGAGGTTTTTTTCCCACGCGGCTTCCGCGCCCCATGCGCGGTAGCGGCTGCGGCCGCCGCGAAAGTAGTGTTCGAAATAGGGGGTAAACGTGAAATCGCTGTCGGCGGTGTTGTGTTCGTAGCCCGCGTAAAGGGCGGCGGTGTTTTCGCTGTACGGCTCGGGCGGCTCGGATTGGGTGTCGTCGCGGCGGTATTTCGTACCGTAGGAGAGCGGGCGCAGCAGCAGGTTGTGGTGGCCACGCAGCGGGATTTTTTTCGCGGCAACGGCGCTGTATTGCACAAACGGCGAGCCGATGGGCGAGGGCAGGGTGCGGTAGCTGAAACACTGTCCCATAAACGAGCCGACACATTCGCGCTTGCCGTTGCCCTGATTGATGTTGTCGTTATAGCCGCCGCCTATGCTGATGCTGCCGTGCCAGTGGCGGCGTTTGTCGAGGATGTCGAGATAGCTTTGCACGGCTGCGCGGGTTTCAGACGGCATCTCTCCTTTCAATACTTCTTTGAACTGCGCCTGCGATTCGCGGTTTTGATTGTCTTCGCCGTAGAGCCGCGCCAGCTCGAGGCCGACGCGCACATCGTCGGGCGCGGCCGCGTGCGCAGCTTTCATTTTTTCCAAAGCGGCGGCAACGTTGCCTTCCGCGCGTTCGGCCAAACCTTCGGCCATCAGCACCAGATGGGTTTTGTGTTCGGGCAGACGGCGGTAGGCGGCGGCAAACTCGCGCACCTTGCCCCATTGCCGCCCGTCTATCGCGTAATAAATGCCCAATTCCAAATCGTGGGCGGTGTGCGGCACGATATAGGTTTCGCCGTCGATTTCGATACTGCCGCTGTCGGAGAGGCCGTCTGAAAACGCCGCCGCGTCCTGTTGGCGGCGCATTTCCTTTTGCGCGCCGTCGAGCAGCATACGGGTGTCGTCTTCGTCGGCCAGCGCGGCGGCGGGCAGGACAAGCAGGATAAGCGGCAGAAGGTGTTTTTTCATAGTGTCTCCCAATAACAGGGGAAACCGGACACGGAGTCCGGTTTCCCCTGTTCACCCATCATTATTTTGGAGTTTCTTTCAGACGGCCTTCTTACTGTTTGCGGCCGCCGAAGGCGATGTCGTCTTTGCGGTCGGCTGTGCCGCGTGTGGCAATACCTGCCATCGCTTCCGCACCTCTGCCGAAGAACTGGCCTTTCATGCCTTGGGCAGTATCTTCGAATTTGCCGGTACTGTTGGTAATCACAGCTTTGTCAAAGCTCAACCTGTCATTACCGCGGACAATCGCACCGCTCATGCTGCCTTTATCGTATGTACCGAATTTGGCGGTTACTTTGCCGCGATAGAAGTCTTCTTTACCCGGAGTATGGCCGTTAATACCAATCACATCATAGGTTACGTTCGCCAAGCCTCTGGTATTTCTAGTCGGATTATCACCTGCATACCAAACAGTGTGTTTGGGGTCTTTCAGGTTTAAGTCGGTGCTGTTTTGTTCAACCGCCCCGGCTTTGCGCGGCGCCCATTCGCCGAAGTACACGCCGCTGCCGTCAGACAGGTTTTTCACTTGGCCGATAACCAAGCCGCCGAATTTCGGTGCAATCGGCAGCGCAGGTTCACCCATTTGACGTACAGAGTAGACGTCAATATCTTTTGCCCTTTTTTCATACCAAACCTGACCGAGCGGTTTGTTGCCGAAGAAGAATTCCCCGACAGAGCTGACATCACCAACAGTCAGATATTTTTTGTAGTCACTGCCTTTTACATTAGCGGTAAAGTTATTGCCGTTGATGGCATTGCCGCCGTATTTTTGGTTGATATGTTTGACCGGACCGTTGCCGATATTGATCCGCAACGAACTGTTATTAATCTGCAGAGAGGCTTTACCTGCGCCAAACGGAAGGACAGTGGATGCTTTACTGGTATTCACATAATTTGGATCTGAAGATTCGCCGGCTACTGCGGAGGCAAAAGCGGATACGGTTAAGGCCAAGGCTGCGGCCAATGCTTTTACTTGGATGCTCATAATGGATTCCTTTTCAAATTAACGGTGGGAAGGTCAAGCCGTTTTACGGATAGGCTTGCGGCTGAATTTGCGCTGTGCGCAAAACCTGCTTGGTGTGGTATCTGCGTTTTGGCTACGGTCTTTCAGACGGCCTTATTTATGTAGTTTTATCGGGCCAATTTGTGAAATCCGCTTGTTTTTTGCTAAGAGCCTTCGGGCTGCCTGTCTGAATGGTTGCGGATGATAATTCCGATTATTCCATCTGGCAAGCGTTTAATGGTAGAAATTGTGTAAAGATTAAATCATTGAAAAATATTATATAAAATTCATCATTAATAGATTTAGAATATTGAGTGGATAGGTTAGTGGTAAAACTGCTTCTTTACGGAAGGCGTTTTCAGACGGCCTATATGTAAAGGCTATGATGCCGCCTTATCAAATCTTTGCAAATGCCGTACAATCTGCCGCCAAGCCGACACAGAGTGGCTTTTTTATTTCTACAAATCCCCAAAAAAAACACAAACCGCTCCGCCTGTTTTTTAAAACGCAAACCATAAGGAGCGAAAGATGAAAACCAACCGCCGCTTAAACACCCTCGCCGCCTGTCTCGGCCTGCTGTTCTGCATGCCCGAAGTCTGGGCGGCCGACAGTACGTCTGCTGAAAATACGTCCGAAAGCAACGCCCTCGATTCTGTTACCGTCCGCGCCAAACGCCTTACCCGTGATGAAAAAGGCGAAGCGCAGCAATACAGCAAAAATGTCTCCAATGCCTATCTCGGCAAAGAATATCTCGAACGCTACCAAACCGACGCCGCAGGCGATGTCCTCAAAGGGCTCAACGGCGTCTACAACATGAACACCCGCAACGCGGGCAGCGCGATTACACCGAGCATACGCGGCATATCGGGCAAAGGCCGCATTCCCGTTACCATCGACGGCACGGAACAGACCGTAGACGTGTGGATGAACAACTACGGCATTGCCGACCGCAACTACGTTGATCCCGCCCTGTTCCGCAGCATCGCCGTGGAAAAAAGCCCGGCGATGACGCGCGGCGTCAAATCGGGCGTTGGCGGTTCGGTAGCGATTTCCACCATCGAAGCGGACGATATCGTGCCGGAAGGCGACAAATGGGGCGTGCAGATTAAAGGCAGCTTTTCCGACAATACCGTCAAACAGCCTATGAACCGGCTGAAATATTTGGGCTGGGAGGATTACCGCACCATTCCCGAGAGGCCGACTGCCGATGGTCCGGCGGGTGGTGTGGGTAGCACAGGAGAGTCTTATCGTAGTTTAGTATTTACCGACCAACCGCTTCCGCGCAGCCGTAGTTACAAGCTGTCCAATTTCAAGGGAGACCGTTCGGGACTGGTAGCTGCCGCCTTCAAAAGCCGTTTTTCAGACGGCCTTATTGCTTACAGCGACCGCAGTAAAGGCAATTATTTTTCCGGCAAACGCAGTGCGGGCGGCTATCTCCATAATCCAGTTTACAATTCCGACTATGCTGATTTCGGCAACACCTCTGCCACCATGGTTCCCAATATGGCCAAGCTCTACCGTCCGGGCGAAGAGGTGCTGAACAGCAATGTCGCCAGCAAAACCCTGCTGCTGAAAAACAACTGGTATCTGCCGCACAACCAGAAAATCAGCCTCAGCCATATGCGTACCCGCGTCCGCTTCGGCGAGAACAATCCGTTTTACACCGCCCTGATGCTCGGCTTCAGTGATCAGTACAATTTCGTGGGAAAACAACCCGAGGCCTATCCGATTCAGGGTTTGGATTCCCATATTCAGACCAAAAGCTACAAACTGGGTTATGAATGGAAACCGGCAAACAGCCGCTGGATAGATTTGCAGGCCAATATCTGGCGTATCCGTACCGACAGCAGCCGCCACCAGAACGGCGGCCCGGAGCTGAACGTCGGACGTGACGATTACAATTACGACGCTTGGGTGGCCTGCCATATCCGCCATGAAACGCCGAAATATTTTCACGATCTCGGCATGACCTGTGCCGACATTCCTAAAGCAGAGCCGAAAGATCCGCCGCCGATTCCCGGCGCCTACCGCGTCAAATCCGGTGCGGAGCAGAGTACCCGCGCCACCCGCCTCGGTGCCGATATCAGCAACCGCTTCCGCCTTAGCGACAAATTAAGCATGACCGTATCAGGCAATATCCAATACGAAAAACTCGACGAAAAAACACAGATTTCCCAAAACGACAAAGACTTTTTTAATATTATCGGCGCGGTCAGCACCGCCACCGCCATTGCCGGCCCGCGCGCGGGACGCAGGCATGAGTGGGGCGCGGGTCTGGCCTTCGACTGGCAGCCGACCGGCCGTCTGAACATTCAGGCGGGCGTGCGCTATGAAAAATTCTGGGCGTTTGATGATGCCTTGGCCAAAGCGCGGCGTGAGAAGAAAGATCCGTTTTATTCTTCCGATATGCAAGGAGGAAAGCTTTCCACCGGTTATGTCGTCGGCGCAGAAGCACCCTATTACGAGCTGATAAGCAATAAAGAAGAGGCTGACGATATACGGCGGATTTTGCGGACATGGGATGAAACCCATGATCCGTACAAGGTTCTGGAGCTGCGCGACAGATTTAGAAACAAATACGGCTACGGCTATGACGATGTAACCAATAAAAGCGGAAATATACAAAAGCCTATCAAAATCACCGACCGCAACGGGGAAGATTTGATAGGCCGTTACGACGGCGCGGTTTACCGCCTGAAATATGTCTACACGCCCTATGTCAACGGCCAATACCAGGGCCCGCTATTCCGCAAAGGCCAATTTGACGAAAGGGCGGACAACCCGCAAGGTCTGACAGGCGGTTATCTGAAATATCTGAACGGAATGGCAACCGAAGGACAATACAACTATCTGGAAAGAAAAAATCAGGCGGATCTGGCAAGAAACCTGTCCGATGTTTACAAAAAACCGCAAACCGAAGAAGAAATCTGGCCGACGCCGCAACGCCTGACCGCCCATTCCTGGTCGCCGATGCTGGCCGTCAGCTACGATCTCACCGACAACGGCCGCCTGTTTGCCCGTTTCGCCCGCGCCACCCGCTTCCCCAGCATATACGAAGCCACCACCACCAACGTCAACCTGCTGTATCCCCACTCCACCGAGTTCCACCTCAAACCCGAACGCAGCACCAACTGGGAAGTCGGCTATTCCTTCAACTTCGCCCCCTATGCCAAACGGCTCAAAGCGGGCGATGTGCGCCTCACCTATTACAACAACACCATCAAAAACGCCATCGACATCACCGAAAACAAAAACCTCACCCAATACGACAAAAAGCAGAGCGCGGGCATCGAGCTGCAAAGCCGCCTCGACAGCGGCAGATGGTTTGCCGCCTTCGGCGCCAACTACCGCCTGCGCCAGCGCGTCTGCGACAAAACGACGGCGTGGAACTACGACGTCTACAACAACCGTATCCCCGAATGCATAGACGGCGGCTTCGGCGCCACCCGCTTTTACCAGACCATGCAGCCGAAATACTCGCTCAACCTCGATGTCGGCACCCGCCGTCTGAACAACCGTTTGGAGCTCGGCATGCGCGGCATCTACCACAGCACCGTCAGCACCAAACAGCAGGACCAGCTGGCCGAACAGGGCTTGGCGCGCATCCTCGAAGCCACCGGCCGCCCCTACCACTGGCGCGCCGCGCTGGTGTTCGACATGTACGGCAAATACCAAATCGGCAAAAACTTCGGCCTGAACTTCGGCATCACCAACCTCACCAACCGCTACTACCTCGACCCGATGTCCAACGTCCCCATCCCCGCCCCGGGACGGGCTGTAACCATTGGTTTTACGGGGAAATTTTAGAAACGAAGAGGCCGTCTGAAAAGCCTATTCCATGTTTTCAGACGGCCTCTGCTTGTTCTAAGTAGGGTTTCAATCCGTTTTTAACTTCGTTGGGACTTGGCTTTCAGAAACGTCATTCCCGCGTTTATGCCCCGAAGGGGTGCTGGCGGGAACGGCCTTTTCGCTGCGCCGAGTATGGCGCGGCCGTGTTAAATCCGCCGCGTGTTTTGCTGCTTTGTGTTAAGCTTTCGAGCGGGCTTGCATACTTTCATCATCATGTTTTATGCCATAGAGCGTCGGCCTTTGCTGTCTTTTACCGGTGTAAACATTCGGGCCCTGTTTATTAAACATTTGATTTTTAAGGATGTATCCATGAAATCACTAAAAACCTTTCTGATTTGGGGCATCGTGGTCTTGGTCGGCTTGGCCTCGTTTACCACGCTTGCCCTCAGCAGGGGCGAGCAGGTCAGCGCGATATGGATGGTTACGGCCGCCGTGTCGGTGTACTGCATCGCCTACCGTTTTTACAGCCTCTACATCGCCAACCGTGTGATGCAGCTCGACCCCAACCGCCTCACGCCCGCCGAGCGGCACAACGACGGTTTGGACTATGTGCCGACGCACAAGGGCGTGTTGTTCGGCCACCATTTTGCCGCGATTGCGGGCGCGGGGCCGCTGGTCGGGCCTGTGCTGGCGGCGCAGATGGGCTATCTGCCCGGCACGCTGTGGATTATCTTCGGCGTGGTGTTTGCCGGTGCGGTGCAGGACATGATGGTGCTGTTTGTGTCGATGCGCCGCGACGGTAAGTCGCTGGGCGACATTGTGAAACAGGAATTGGGCACTGTGCCCGGCGTGATTGCTTCCATCGGTATTCTGATGATTATGGTGATCATCATGGCCGTGCTCGCGCTGATTGTGGTGAAAGCACTGGTACACAGCCCGTGGGGTACATTTACCATTGCCGCGACCATGCCGATTGCGCTGTTTATGGGCATTTACACCCGCTACATCCGCCCGGGCAAAATCGGCGAGATTTCCATCGTCGGCTTTATTTTGCTGATGCTGGCGGTAATCTACGGCGAAGACGTGGCGCACAGCTCGTTCGGCCATATTTTCGATCTCGACGGTATCCAGCTCACTTGGGCGATTATGATTTACGGCTTTGTCGCCTCGGTATTGCCCGTATGGCTGCTGCTCACCCCGCGCGATTATCTGTCCACTTTCCTGAAAATCGGCACGATTGCCGCGCTGGCGATCGGCATTGTGATTGTGAACCCCGCGCTACAAATGCCTGCGGTAACGCACTTTATCGACGGCTCCGGCCCCGTGTTCTCCGGCCATCTGTTCCCGTTCTTGTTCATCACCATCGCCTGCGGCGCGGTTTCCGGTTTCCACGCGCTGATTTCTTCGGGCACAACGCCGAAAATGCTGGAAAACGAAACCCATGTGCGCATGATCGGCTACGGCGGCATGCTTATGGAAAGTTTCGTGGCGATTATGGCACTGGCCGCCGCCGCTTCGCTTGACCCGGGCGTGTATTTCGCCATGAACAGCCCCGCCGCGCTCATCGGCACCGATGCCGCCAACGCCGCGCAGGTGATTACCAACCAGCTCCACTTCCCCGTTGATGCCGCCACGCTGCTGCACACCGCCAAAGAAGTCGGCGAAAACACCATCCTCTCCCGCGCAGGCGGCGCGCCCACCTTGGCCGTGGGCATGGCGCACATCATGAGCCGTCTGATTCCCGGCGAAGCCATGATGGCGTTCTGGTATCACTTCGCGCTGTTGTTTGAAGCGCTGTTTATCCTCACCGCCGTCGATGCCGGCACGCGCGTTGCCCGTTTTATGATTCAAGACTTGGGTAGCATTTTCTTCAAACCCTTCGGCAACACCGACTCCATCCCCGCCAACCTCGTCGCCACCTTTATCGCCGTGGCGCTGTGGGGCTACTTCCTCTACACCGGCGTAACCGACCCGCTGGGCGGCATCAACTCGCTCTGGCCGCTGTTTGGCATTGCCAACCAAATGCTGGCGGGTGTGGCGCTGATTATGTGTACCGTCGTGCTCGTGAAGATGAAACGCGACCGCTATGTCTGGGTAACGCTCGTGCCTGCGTTTGGCGTATTGTTTGTCACCTGCTGGGCCGGTTTGCAAAAACTCTTTGACGAAAGCCCGCGCGTCAGCTTCCTTGCCCACGCCGCCAAATATCAGACGGCCTTGGACAACGGCGAAGTGCTCGCCCCGGCCAAAGACTTGGGCGAAATGTCGCAGGTGATTTTGAACGACTACGTCAACTCCGGCCTCACCGCCCTGTTCCTGTCTGTGGTCGTCGTTGTGGCCGTGTACGGCGTGCGCACCGCCATGAAAGCGCGCAAAGTCGGCTGGCCGACCGCCAAAGAAATCCCGGCGGTGTACCGCGACGGCACGCAGCCGCAGGAGGCGCAAAGTGAGGCATAAACTCGCCAAGATTTGGAAAACCGCCAAGCTCACCGCCAGCCTGATGGCGGGCGTGCCGGATTATGAAAACTACGTTGCCCAACAGCGCAGGCACAATCCCCACGCCCCCGTGATGACCGAGCTGCAGTTCCAAGACTACTGCCGCAAACGCCGCTGCGGCGCCAACGGCGGACGCTGCTGCTAAACCGTTTGGCTTGAGTAAGGCAAAAGGCCGTCTGAAAACCTGTTTGCAAGGTTTTCAGACGGCCTTTTCAGCAGCGGAATG